>NZ_JBYTCJ010000004.1:168779-209996 GCF_058790155.1 Neobacillus sp. FW104-15D2 | reverse complement strand
GATTTTTTCTGAGGAACACAAAAACCCCGAATAAGGGGCACTTTTTTAATCGTGTCCGTTATTCGGGGTATGGATCAGTCAATGCGCACCTTTTTTGTATATTGAGTCTTATTTTTTTAGATTGTAGAAAGATTTAATTCCGTTGAACTGAGCTGTTTCACCTAATTGATCTTCGATACGAAGTAATTGGTTGTATTTTGCCACACGGTCAGTACGTGATGGAGCACCAGTTTTGATTTGGCCAGCATTTGTAGCAACAGCAATGTCAGCGATTGTAGTATCTTCTGTTTCACCCGAACGGTGAGAGACAACCGCTGTGTAGCCTGCGCGCTTCGCCATTTCAATCGCATCAAAAGTTTCTGTTAATGTACCGATTTGGTTAACTTTGATTAGGATAGAGTTTCCAATGCCATTTGCAATACCTTCAGCAAGCTTTTTAGTGTTTGTAACGAATAAGTCGTCACCAACAAGCTGAACTTTTTTGCCAAGGCGCTCAGTTAATAGCTTGTGGCCTTCCCAGTCATTTTCATCTAAGCCGTCTTCGATTGAGATGATAGGGTATTTAGAAGCAAGCTCTTCATACCAGTCAACCATTTCAGCAGATGTTTTCACAACGCCTTCCCCTGCTAAATGGTATTTGCCGTCTTCTTTGTTATAGAACTCAGAAGATGCAGCATCCATAGCAAGCATAACTTCTTCACCTGGCTTGAAGCCTGCTTTTTCAATTGCAGAAACAATGGTTTGTAATGCTTCTTCGTTAGATCCAAGGTTTGGAGCAAATCCACCCTCGTCACCTACAGCTGTATTTAAGCCTTTTTCTTTTAGAACTGATTTTAAGTTATGGAAAATTTCAGCACCCATGCGAAGAGCTTCTTTAAAGTTTGGAGCTCCAACAGGCATGATCATAAATTCCTGAATATCAACGTTGTTGTCAGCATGCTCGCCGCCATTAACGATGTTCATCATTGGAACTGGAAGCTGCTTAGCATTAAATCCGCCAAGGTATTGATATAAAGGAATATCAAGGTAGTTTGCAGCAGCGTGAGCAGCCGCAAGGGAAACACCAAGAATTGCGTTTGCACCCAATTTACCTTTGTTTTCTGTTCCGTCAAGTGCGATTAATGCTGTGTCAATTCCAACCTGGTCAAGAACACTGAACTCTTCTCCAACCAAATGAGGAGCAATAATTTCATTTACATTATCCACTGCTTTTTGAACGCCTTTTCCAAGAAAACGGCCTTTGTCTCCGTCACGAAGTTCTACTGCTTCATATTCACCAGTAGAAGCACCGCTTGGCACCATTGCGCGTCCAAAAGCGCCTGATTCAGTAAATACTTCAACTTCAATTGTAGGGTTTCCTCGGGAATCTAATACTTCACGAGCATATACATCAACGATAAATGGCATTTGTATCTCTCCTTAGAGTGTAATTTTGATTGAGGGGACTAGCATAGCCCCTCCTTAATTATTTAATAATCGACTTTCCCGTCATTTCAGCAGGCTGCTGAACTCCAAGTAAGTCTAACATAGTTGGAGCCAGGTCGCCCAGGATGCCGCCTTCACGAACCTCAACCCCATTTTTTGTCACAATGACAGGTACAGGATTGGTTGTATGTGCAGTCATTGGCTGGCCTTCAAGTGTTACCACTTCATCTGCATTACCGTGGTCGGCTGTAATAATAGCCGCTCCCCCTTTTGCAAGGATAGCATCTACAACCCGGCCTAAGCACTCATCCACTGCTTCAATAGCTTTAATAGTTGGCTCAAGCATACCGGAGTGGCCTACCATGTCAGGGTTAGCAAAGTTTAAAAGGATCGCATCAAATTTGTCAGCCTCGATTTCCTTTAGAAGGGCATCTGTTACTTCATAAGCGCTCATCTCAGGCTGGAGGTCATAAGTTGCAACCTTTGGTGAATTGATTAGGATTCTTTCTTCCCCAGGGAATTCTTGTTCACGTCCACCGCTCATAAAGAATGTAACGTGAGGATACTTTTCAGTCTCCGCAATTCTCAACTGTGTTAAGTTATTTTGAGATAGCACTTCACCAAGCGTATTATCCAAGTTTGATGGCTTGAAAGCAACATATCCATCAACTGATTCACTAAAATGTGTTAAACACACAAAGTAAAGGTCCTTTGGATGTTTTGGGCCGCGGTCAAATGAACGGAAATCTTGATTTGTAAACGTATTGGATATCTGAATAGCACGGTCAGGACGGAAATTATAAAAAATAACAGCATCATTGTCCTGAATAGTGGCAACCGGCTCACCTTGGTCATCAGTAATGACTGAAGGCAGTACGAACTCATCAAAGATCCCGTTTTGGTATGAATCCTCGACCACTTCTTCTGCACTTGAATAGGAAGGTCCTTCACCATAAACCATGGCACGATAGGACTTTTCAACACGTTCCCAGCGCTTATCTCTATCCATGCTGTAATACCGTCCGGAAATGGTGGCAAATTGCCCAACCCCATACTCCTTCATTTTGTCCAGCGTCTGCTTAATATATGTTTCAGCTGTTTGCGGTCCAACATCACGGCCATCAAGGAAAGCGTGGATATAAACTTTTTCAACGCCTTCAGATGCAGCAAGCTTCAGCAAAGCAAACATATGATTAATATGGCTGTGAACACCGCCATCTGACAAAAGTCCAAATAAATGCAGGCTTGTTCCATTTTTCTTCACATGATCAATTGCTCCAAGGAAGGTTTCATTTTTTTGAAATTCCCCTTCGCGAATCGAAACGTTAACTCTGGTTAAGCTTTGATAAACAATCCGGCCGGCACCAATGTTTAAGTGGCCAACCTCAGAATTCCCCATCTGTCCTTCAGGAAGTCCTACTGCTTCACCGCTTGCAGTCAAATGAGAGTGCGGATAGCTGTTCCAGTAACGATCAAAGTTTGGTTTGTTTGCGTGGGAAACGGCATTCCCTTTTGTTTCGCTCCTGCATCCGAAACCATCCAGGATGATCAGAGCTACTGGAGATTTACTCATACTTTCCTGCCTCCAATAATTGCAAGAATGACTGGACTTCAAGGCTTGCTCCTCCGACTAATGCTCCATCGATATCAGGCTGGCCCATATATTCTTTAATATTTGCAGGTTTTACACTTCCACCGTACTGAATACGAACGGCATCTGCAGCATCCTGTGAAAATTGCTCTGCAACTACCTTACGGATATGAGCACAAACTTCGTTGGCATCCTGAGCACTAGATGATTTTCCTGTTCCGATTGCCCAAATTGGTTCGTATGCAATGACAGTTTGTTTTACCTGTTCTTCGGTTAAACCTTCAAGCGCTTTTTTAACCTGGTTTCCAACTAGCTCATTAGTTTCACCGTTTTCACGCTGTTCCAAAGTTTCACCACAGCAAACGATTGGAGTCAAATTATATTTAAAAGCAGCAAGAGTCTTTTTGTTAACTGTTTCATCGGTTTCGTTGAACATTTCACGTCTTTCAGAGTGTCCAAGAATAACATATTTAACGCCTAGATCAGCTAGAGCTGCAGGGCTGGTTTCACCTGTAAAAGCTCCCTTTTCTTCAAAATGCATATTTTGAGCGCCAATTTCAACATCATGGTCCTTTGTTGTTTCAACAAGACTTGGTAAAAATAATGCTGGGGCACAAATAACAGACTCAATTTCGTTCTTTGAAGGAACGAGGCCGGTTACTTCTTCAGCAAAGCTTTTAGCTTCGGAAAGAGTTTTGTGCATTTTCCAGTTGCCTGCGATAATAGGTTTTCGCATTTCTTGCACGTCCTTTCGTATCGAAAAGTCTTAAATTACTTATCATTTAAAGCGACAACGCCTGGAAGTTCCTTACCTTCCATAAATTCAAGCGAAGCACCGCCGCCAGTAGAAATATGGCTCATTTGTTCAGCCAGGTTGAACTTCTCAACTGCTGCTGCAGAATCTCCTCCGCCGATCACAGAATATGTATCTTTGGATTCAGCAAGTGCTTCTGCTACAGCTTTAGTACCCTGAGCAAATTTATCGAATTCGAAAACGCCCATTGGTCCGTTCCATATAACTAGCTTGGACTTTTTAATAACATCCATGTAAAGCTCCGCTGTTTTTGGACCGATATCGAGCGCTTCCCAGTCTGAAGGGATTGAATCGATAGAAACCTCTTTAGTATTAGCATCAGGTGAAAAATCATCAGCAACAATTGCATCGATTGGCATATAGAAGTTAACACCTTTTTCTTTTGCTTTTGCAATAAAGGAATTAGCAAGGTCAATCTTATCTTCTTCAAGCAAAGACTTCCCAACTTCATTGCCTTGGGCTTTAACGAAGGTATAAGCTAATCCTCCGCCAATAATCAGGTTATCAACCTTTTCTAAAAGATTATCAATAACACCAATCTTATCTTTTACCTTTGCACCGCCAATGATAGCTGTGAAAGGGCGTTCAGGGTTGGATAGAGCTTTTCCCAATACCTCAAGTTCTTTTTCCATCAGGAAGCCGGCAACAGCAGGAAGATGGTGAGCAATTCCTTCTGTGGAAGCGTGCGCTCTGTGAGCAGCTCCGAATGCATCATTTACATATACATCAGCTAGTGCAGCGAATTCCTTTGCTAACTCAGGATCGTTTTTCTCCTCACCAGGATAAAAACGAACGTTTTCAAGTAAAAGCACATCGCCTTCGCTCATTGCTTCAATCTTTTGTTTAACAGAATCTCCGTAGGCCTCATCCGTTTTTTGAACATTCTTTCCAAGAATCTCTCTAAGACGATCAGCAATTGGAGTTAAACGCATTTCTTCAACCACTTTTCCTTTTGGACGGCCAAAGTGGCTCGCAAGAATAACTTTTGCACCTTGTTCCACTAAATAGTTAATGGTTGGCAACGCTGCACGTATCCGTGTTTCGTCAGTTATTTTTCCATCCTGCATTGGAACGTTAAAGTCTACACGGCAAAATACGCGTTTTCCCTTAACATCTACATCTTTTAATGTCTTTTTGTTCATCGAATGGACCTCCTAAATAGAAAAGTGAATCGGGCAGAGTCACCTTTCAAAAGTTTGGCGAAAATTGACGGCGAAAAAATAGTAAAAGGGAGAGGGGAATCCTCCCCGCTCCCCTTTGAAAAGCTTCAATCCATTTCACTTTCATTATTATAGACGTTCCACTAAAGGATATCCAATAATATCCACAGGGGAAGGCTTAATAATTAAAGACCTTTACCAGCGATGTAGTCGATAAGGTCAACAACGCGGTTAGAGTAACCAGTTTCGTTATCGTACCAAGAAATTACTTTTACCATGTTGCCTTCCATAACCATTGTAGAAAGGGCATCGATAGTAGAAGAATTAGTGTTGCCATTGTAGTCGCCGGAAACAAGCGGCTCTTCGCTGTAACCAAGGATTCCTTTTAAGTCACCTTCTGCAGCTTCTTTTAAAGCATTGTTGATATCTTCAACAGTTACTTCTTTTTCAAGGTCAGCAACAAGGTCAACTAAAGAAACGTTTGGAGTTGGAACACGCATTGCTCCGCCGTTTAATTTACCTTTTAATTCAGGCAATACAAGGGATACTGCTTTAGCAGCTCCAGTAGTTGTAGGAATAATGTTTTCCGCAGCTGCACGAGCACGACGGTAGTCTTTGTGCGGAAGGTCAAGAATTTGCTGGTCGTTTGTGTATGAGTGAATGGTAGTCATCATACCGCGCTTGATTCCGAATTTGTCGTTTAATACTTTTGCAAATGGAGCCAAGCAGTTTGTTGTACAAGATGCGTTAGAAATTACATTGTGGCTAGCTGCATCGTATTTGTCTTCATTAACGCCCATAACGATTGTGATATCTTCGTCAGAAGCTGGAGCAGAAATGATAACTTTTTTAGCGCCTGCTTCAAGGTGTTTAGCTGCATCAGCACGCTTTGTGAAACGGCCAGTAGATTCTACAACTACTTCTACACCTAGCTCGCCCCAAGGAAGCTGAGCTGGGTCACGTTCAGCAACAACTTTTACTTTATGTCCGCCAACTACTAGGTAGTCGCCATCAACTTTAACATCTTCCTGAAGAGTTCCGTGTACGGAATCGTATTTTAAAAGGTGTGCAAGCATGTTTGCATCTGTAAGGTCATTTACTGCTACTACTTCAACGTTAGGATTTCTAAGAGCCGCACGGAAAACTACACGTCCGATACGTCCAAATCCGTTAATACCAACTTTAACTGTCATAATTAATTTCCTCCTTTAAATTGGATAAGGATTAATTTTTTATATAAAAAGGATTTAACCTTTTAATAACTGTCTTGCTGCTCCTTCATCCGTTATCAAAATGGTTGAAGAAGGTGCCTGCTTCATGTAAGCCTGAATTGCCTTGGACTTTGATTTGCCCCCTGCAACAGCGATGACATTTGGTATGCGGCTTAAATCATCTAACTGCAGGCCTATAGTTAGGACTTTATGAACAATATCGCCTTTTTCATTAAAATAATAACCAAAGGCTTCTCCAACAGCTTTTCCCGATTTAACCCTATCCAAATCCTCTGCATTGGTTTTTCTGCGTTCAGCCATTGGAATAGCTTCTCCAATACCATGCAAAACAATGCTAGCAGATTTGATCAGGCCTAGAACCTCATGGACGATGGGTTCTTTGATAAAAGATTCATAAATATCCCTGCTAACCTGGTCGGGCACATAAAATACACGATGTTTGGCATTCGCATTAGCCGCCATAATTGAGCAAATGGTATTCGCCTGATTTTGCACATCTTCACCAATACCTCCACGTGCAGGAACAAAAAGAATATCCTTCTTACCGAAATCAGGGGTAAGCATTTCTGCAACTGACGCCATGGTGGAGCCGCCTGTAACAGCAATGATATTCTTCTCATCAAGAAGAAGCTTCATGCAATTCACACTGGCCTTGCCAAGTTCGGACTTAACAAGCGGAGAATCGTCACTGTCACCCGGGACGATAACTACATTGCGGATCCCAAGCGTGAGTATCAATTCTTTTTCCAGTACATCTATACCCTTTAGTTCACGCATTAAGCTTTCAAGGCTTTCCAATAAATTTTTCCCTTCAGAGGTTAAACTCATTCCAATATTATTAGCTGAAATTAAGTTTTGATCTTTTAAAAAATCAACCTCACTCCGAAGAATTCTCTCGGAAATACCAAGACCGGCAGCCAGACTTCTTCTTCCAACCGGCTGCATGAAACCAATGTTGTGAAGAATGTTGTACCTTTTTTGCATGACTTGAAGGAGATCGGGTAATAATTTTCTTTGGATATCGAAAATAGAATCCATTGTGCTAGCTCCTTTGTTATGTAGATGGACCACAAACGTCCCGCATAGACAAATTATGTCCCACCAGCTGTAAAAAAAATCACCCCGGTCACATTTTTCATTGTAACCGAAGTGAAAACCTATTTCAACCAATAAGTTTGCCTATTTTTTCTGCAACCGTTTACTTATGTCAAACTCGTTAACGTGCCCATATCCTAGCTCTTCCCCGTCAAGGGAAAAGACAGGAATCATCAAACCATACTTCTCCGTTAATTCGTCACTTGTTTCAATATCGATTTCATTTATTGAAAAAGAGTACTCCTTTTGCAGCCCGATTAATTCTTCCTTTGCATGCTCGCAAAGATGGCATCCCTTGCGTGTATAAAAATCAATTACTGGCACTATAGTATCCCCCTTCTTACTGTCCAGCTACAGCATCCAGCGAGTTTTCATCATGGACAACTTCTTTGATTATCTTGCATCAAGTATGAACGTAGGTGATACTTGGTGCAACTAGTGTCCATCCCACTCCTCCCTACGATAGGTCAACATTGAATCGTGTTTCCTTTATCTCAGTCGAAGCGGAGGCCTGCAGGACAAGGAACGCTCCGACAGCTTTGACATCGCACGAAGAAAAAGCTTAGCTTTTTCGAGGAAGCAGGTCTGAAAGGCGTTGCCACAGGACGTGGCGTTTTTAGCCTTTCATCGTATCCTTACGTCGCTAAACAGATGCCTCCGCTTTTCCTAATATCTTTTTCTTTTAGATGAGGATGGTATGCCCAACTGGTCGCGGTATTTCGCAACGGTTCTTCTCGATACCACCGTTCCCTCGGCATTTTTTAGATGTTCGGCAATATCCTGGTCAGATAAAGGCTTTTGCTTATCCTCTTTCTCTATTAAAAGTGAGATTGCTTTCTTAACAGCAGCAGAAGAAATACTTTCCTCATCAATTGTCTGGATTGTACTGGTAAAAAATGATTTTAGTTCAAACGTTCCTGAAGGAGTTTGAACATACTTTTCTCTGACAGCCCGGCTCACTGTAGATTCGTGGATGCTGAGTTCCTCCGCTATTTCCTTCATGGTCATCGGTTTTAAGTACTGCGGCCCCTTCTGAAAAAAGAGCGGCTGCTTTTCAGCTATTTTCATAACGACCCTTATCAAGGTTTCCCTTCTTTGCTCGATACTTTTCAAAATCCACTGATAATCCTGAAATTTATCCTGCAAAAAGCGTCTAACCTGCTGGTCTTTTATATCGGAAAACTGTTTATAATAGGACTCATTAAAGCTGATTTTAGGAAGCGGATCATCATGAGTCCGGACAATAATTTCTCCCTCTGCAACCTCTATAACAGCATCTGGAATAACAAAGGATGTTTTTTCATAAAGGAACTCTCCGCCTGGCCTTGGATTCAGTGATTGAATATGATCAAATACATCCTGAACCTCTTTAAGAGTTATATCAAGTTCCTTTGCTATAACCTTCCACTTTTTTTCCGCCAGCTGAACGAAAAAATCTGACACGACCTGGTGCGCCAATTTATGTTCAGGGCAGTTCCTCTCCAATTGGAGCAGCAGGCATTTCTGAAGACAGTCAGCGGCAATACCAGCGGGTTCCAAGCCTTGCAAAACGGAAAGACTTCTTTCAACCATTTCCCGTTCCGCCTGAAGAGCAGCAGCCGCCTCATCTATACTTCCGGAGAAGTAACCGTTTACATCGAGATTATGAATTAGATAACGTATTATTTTAAGCTGTTCATTAGAATGCTTTTTTAAATTCAATTGGGAGATTAATTGTTCTTCAAGAGTTATAGAGTTGTCCGCGATATTTTCAATCCAATCATCGCCACCCTTAACAGACCGCTTATGCTTTTGGCGGCTTCGGTCCTTTAACGGATCCATTGGCTGGACATTCCCCGGCTCAATTTGAAGAAGAGGATTTTCAAGCGCTTTATTTTCCAGGAAAGCAGTCAGCTCTTGCGCTGTATATTGCAGCAGGGCAATGGCCTGGGTAAGTTCCTGGGTCATATTTAGCTTTAACGTCTGCTGCTGCCATAATCCAGCATTTAAATTCATCTCTCATTCCTCCTACTCCTTATTTTACATTATAGGGGATGATTGGTGTATGGTAAGAAATTGGTATTAAAAAAAATTATCATACTATAGAGTAGGAGTTTTACTTAAAAACTATTCTTCATCTAAGGTACTAATCATATCCCTTTATCATGTTTTCTCGCAAATTCATCCTCACTAGAGATTAAATATTTAATACCTTCAAATAGTCCAACTAAAGAAGGTACATAGGTCCAACATAAAAGTAAGTAAATTAACCCTTGTCCCCATTTACCTAAATAAAACTTATGTAAACCTAATCCCCCTAGTAACAAAGCAAGTATGCCAGCAATAGTTTTACTTTTAGTGTAAATAGCATGTAAGTCGGATCCGAATCCCGAACTTGCTGCAGAGCTTGAAGATGAACTGGAAGAACTTGAGCCTCCTCCACCCCCGCCAGCGTCATAAATACCATAGGTTGTTGATTTTTGCTTCCATCTTCTTATATGAAACCGATCTCAGAAGCGTGGGTTTTCAGAGGATAAAAGTGATAGGTGTTCTTGGTCACTTTTTTTCCATAGATAGTATGCCTGCTGGCCCGTGAAAAATAAAAGCCCTGAATTAAAATGCAGAGCTTTCTTTTTGTTCAAGTATATGTATGGTTCTTGGCGTTCTTTCCTCCCAATCTATTCGTCTCTGTTTCTGTAGCCGGTTTAGATAACGAAGAACAGTTGCCGTTGAGTTTATGCCCACCCATTTCGAAATTTCGTGTACAGTAGGTGAATTTTTATGTTTTAAATAGAATTTTTTAATAGCTTCTAAAATTTCATTATCCCGCTTTACCATTTTTTCTTTTTGGATTACTCCCTCTTCATCTAATCTATTCATATTAACCCGCCTATTCTGCTGATTTAATCCTACTTTACGAACGAGCGTTCTGGATGTAAACATAAAAATACCCCTCTCGTTTGAGCAGGGGTTTTTCCGTCATACATTGACCAATATTTTTGATACAGTTCTATTAAAAAAACCTTTTATTAAGGAAAACTATAATTCTTTCATATCAACTTTAATATCAATTGGCAAACCAATCCTATTAAAATTAAAAGTATAGGATTGTGCTAGATGTTCTCGATAAGGAGGGAGCAATCTTAATCTTTTTCCCCCACGCGAGTGCACTATTTTTTGAATCGAACCCACCGGAATATGATAAACACTTCGAAGCATAACAACATTGTATAGGAGATTTAATTCAGGGTTATTTTCACTTTCATATTTATTCAATAAGTGAAAATCTAAATAATTTCCTTGTCTTATTTCATTAACAACTTCCGCTCTTCGTTTATCTAATTCCACTCCTGGTTCCATTCCATTAAATCTTTTTGAAACTATATCATCTACAATAGTTTTCAATGGAACTAACGGACAAACTGATATCTCTTTTACTTTTGGTTTTTTGTTCTCTAAATCACAAGCTTGGGTCATAACTATTGCTAGAACTTCCGCACCATCATCGGTGGTGTAGAATGGATATGTTTCTGTCTCTTTAAGAACCACTATTGGACATTTTCGAATAATATCTCCTTGGGTTACAATGTTCCCTTTATTTAAAGTATCTTCAAAATCAACTTCCTTGTACCATTTATACTCATCCAACTTTTAGAGCCCCCTTATTTAAACTTAAAAGTTGTTTCAGGCTCAAAGTCGAATAAGCTATATCCCCGGATAACATTTTCTTCATCATAAAAAAGATCCAGTTCTTTTGTCTTATCAATATTAAATTCACCTGAAAATTTAAAAGTTGATTTAGGTTCAAATTCATAGGAAGATTCCTTGACCAGCTTATATTCATTATTGAACGATTCTATGGCAGATTTATCCTTCAATACAATAGCCTCCCTTGACGGATCCGTCCACAGCATAATTTCAGCAATTTCATTTGCCTCATTATAATCTATTCGAGAAGCACTTGAATGATGATAATTCTGTCTCGGGCTTTCAATAGAAGGGGTAAGGAGAATTTCTCTTCCATTTGATAACTTGATTAAACCTTCAAAATGAGTTTGCAAATTACTTATTGTTTGATCAACAATAGGAGATGCACTCGGAGCATTAATTAATCCATAACTTGCGACCAAAGTGGCTCCAGTAGTTGTTCCAGCTTTAAGAACTTTCACGGCTGTTTTAGCAAAAACATCAATTGAAGGATTAGGAAAATTTTTAACAGGAATTACTGTCATGCTAATTTCTCCTTTCCTTTCACCTGAATCGGATATTTACCTAAGCTTTCTCCATCAAATATTACTTCTGTATGATAAATACCCTCTTTTCTAAAAATAACATTTTGGAATCCAAAGTTTAACATCATACCTCTCATTTCAGGAGGTAATTCAAGTCCATTTGGATCATTATTTATAGGAATAGGTAAAATGCCAGTATCAACCAATGGAGCATCTTTAATTTCCGAGCTTGAAAATTTAATTTGTAATGTGTGCTCCCGTTCTAAATCCACATCTAGGATCCCAACAGAAACAGAAAACGACATTGTACCTGGAACAAAAACGGGTGTAAAAACAATCAATGGTGAAACGATATGAAGTCGTTGACCATTTGGAACAGGTTCATGTGCCGTCCCTTCCGAGTACATAAAAGTTGTAATCCGAGGCATTTAATTCTCCTCCATACTATTCTAAAATTAGATAAAATAGAAACACTTATTAAAAGTGTTTCCAAAAACAACATGCTTAAAACTTAACTTTTTCAGACATGTTCCTTTTCATAGCTTTACATAGCTTTACATAGCTTTATATAGCTTTATATAGCTTTATATAGGACAAGTATAAACCAATTCACATGAAAATTGTAAAGTTTTTGCATTTATTTTAATAATTTTTCCAATAATTATCCCGTTTTTTTATTTTCCAAAAAAAATGCCCCTATCCTACTACAGGCAAGGGGCTTAATTCGCTTCAAGAAATGTTTAACCGCAGCAGCTACTTCATAACGATCTACACCCGTAAGAGGAACCACTTTATCCCCTTTAATGCCTGATAGAGATCCACCCACTACATAAACCTCTTTAGCGACTTTCCCAGCTGGAAATGCTGCCCTTGTATAGATAGGAACCATTAAACTAGCTGCCAAAGGTTCAGCCAATCCGAAGTCTGCAAATCTATTAATAACAATTGCTTTTTCTAACATATCGTCTTCCTCCTTTTGTTGTGCTTCAGCATTAAATAGTCCTTCATACTCTGCTTTCACATTGGCCACATGCTGGGTCCATGAGACACCATGATAGGTTAAATAACCAATAGGGGCAACATTCAGTACCGCCCAAGTTATACCCAGGCGTGAGAAACCAATGTTCCACCATCCGTAACACCTAGATTCCGTTTCTTTAATAAATAAGCAGTTAACCAATCATACCGTTTATAGGATTCTTGAAACTTAGCATTGTCCTTTGTCTCACACAGTTCAATATGCACGAATCTAGGGTTTCCATTTCCAGCAGCCCACGCCTGATTATCGATACTGGCTAGCTGAGTTATTGAATCCCAATCAACTACATAGTGAGGGAATGCTTGCGATTCCTCCAATTAGCTTTAAAATAACTGGCTTCTCTTTCATCCGTGGCCTCAGGAGTGGCCGTGGAGTGATCCACAACACCTTCATAAGCAACAGCTCCCTTACGATAAGGCTTTTTTGGAAGACCTGGGATAATATCTTGCTTTATAGGATAATTCACTGACTACCCCTTCCCTTGTAATATTTGTACAGCATTTTTAATTTGTGCCGGGACGGGCAAGCCTGTCCTTCCGACATTTTCGAATATCGAAAGTAACTCATTACCTAAGTAAAAAAAGATAATCGCGTCCTGTATCATATGATCTTTGCCAACTCTACCTTTATGATCCTAGATTCGGGTTACCCTATACTTGGAATGAGGCTACCCTTTTTGTAATAGAAACATTTAAAGTCACAGAGCAATTTGCAGCAACATATGAAATACCAATTAACCCCATAGAACAAGAAGTAAAGGAAACTTATCATTCGGTTGGGATTTATCAGAGAGAATAGCAAGACTTCGAAAAGAAAAAGGGTTAAGTCAATATGATCTTGCTGAACGTTTTGGTTTCTCTAGAGGAAAAATTGCTAACTATGATAATCGGGTTGTCTAGAACCCTGTCTGTGGGCAAAAGAATGGTCTGGATTAGTTTGGGGCATAAAGACATTATTACAACTTTACAAACGTATTCTCACGTTTTAGATGAAATGGAGCAAAAAGAATCGCGCCATGTAGATGAAACAACAGCAGACATATACCGTGCAAAATAGATTCAAAATTATTTCTAAAACTATCGTTTTCTTTAGGATTCAGCCAAAAATAAAAACGACCGCAAACGCAGTCGTATCAGGGGTTTTATAAACATTATTCTTTTTGTATAGGATACTAAAAACGCCCTCGGCAGGAATCGAACCCACATCTCAAGAACCGGAATCTTACGTGCTATCCGTTGCACCACGAGGGCAAATATACAATTTATGAATGGGCGTCTGCCCAACTCACGCTTACATATTATATGACATGTTTCTTTTCTTTGCAAGTGCAGAATATGTTTAAAATGTGCAATGGTGGGTATGATGGTTAAGGTTATATTTGTTGGTAGTATAGTGTCGAACGATTCAGTCTTTACCAAGAGTTTAATTGTTTGACCTTTATTGACCATGAGTGTATGATAACAATACATAGTTTTTCCAACTAGTCTGCCAATAGGGCAGGTAAGGCATTTCCAGTTTAAAGGAGGAAGAAAAAATGAATTTAATCCCTACAGTTATTGAACAAACCAACAGGGGGGAAAGAGCTTATGATATTTATTCCCGCCTTTTAAAAGACCGTATTATTATGCTTGGAAGCGGCATTGATGACAATGTTTCCAACTCTATTGTTGCTCAGCTGCTATTCCTTGAAGCTGAAAACCCTGAAAAGGACATCACACTTTATATTAACAGCCCTGGCGGCAGCATCACTTCCGGTATGGCGATCTACGATACTATGCAGTACATTAAACCACATGTATCAACAGTTTGTATTGGTATGGCAGCATCCATGGGTGCATTCCTTCTTGCCGCTGGTGAAAAAGGAAAACGTTATTCCCTTCCAAACGCTGAAGTTATGATTCACCAGCCACTTGGCGGAGCACAAGGACAGGCAACAGAAATCGAGATTGCTGCTAAGCGTATCCTTTTCCTTCGTGAAAAATTAAACACCATTCTTTCTGAGCGCACTGGCCAGTCACTTGAAGTAATCGCCAAAGATACTGAACGCGATAACTTTATGACTGCTGACAGAGCTAAAGAATACGGTCTTGTTGACCATATCATAACACGCAATCCAAACGTAGAAGAAAAGAAATAAGAATAATGAGAGGTTATCCTGCGGGATGACCTCTTTTTTATTGAAAATAGCTGAGTTTCAATAATCCGTCTTTATAATGAAAAGGGTGGCTCATCCACAGGTTGCATCGTGCTTCATAAAAGAAATGAAGAACTTTTACAAGGCTATTTTCTAAGAGGTTGTTGCAATTTGAAGAAACTGTGAGCAAAAATAGGCGAGATCCTCGAAAATGCATTCGCATTTTCTTCGTGCGGTGACCAATCACCGATGCAATCTCAACGTCCTGCGGGAAAAGCAAGCCAGGCGAGACCCCGCAGGTCGTTAACGACCGAGGAGGCTCGCGGATTGCCCGCGGAAAGCGAGTCTATTTTTGCTTTAATAAATAACAAAGTTTAGGAAAAGTGCTTTTTGCAAAGAATGAAGAACTCCTACAAAATCCCCTGATACTTTTCTTAAAAATCTTTGTCAATGTAAAAGGTCCGACGGCCAGCCGGACCTTCTACTATTAATTTTCTTTTTCAACAAACTGTGACAGTGTTGAAATTGCTTCTTCTTCATCACTGCCGTCAGTAATGATGCTGATGACTGCACCGGAGCCAACTGCCAGGCTCATTAGTCCCATAATACTTTTTGCATTTACTTTTTTTCCTTCTCTTTCAAGAAATACATCAGATGAAAAACGGTTAGCTTCCTGGACAAACAATGCTGCCGGACGAGCCTGAAGACCCGTTTTCAATTTTACTTCCACTTCTTTTACCAACATAACATATTTCCTCCTCTTGGATTTTCTCTTTATAATTTTAAAAAGTCTGCGGGCATAAAACCTTTTATTTAAAATGAGCAGGTTGGCCAGCCCTCAGTTTTTCAGCAATCTCGTCGATCTTGCGCAGGCGGTGGTTGATTCCTGATTTGCTAATGTTTCCGCCACCAAGCATTTCACCAAGCTCTTTAAGGGTAATATCCTGATAATTGACCCTTAGCTCAGCGATTTCTCTTAACTTATCAGGCAAAGTATGAAGCCCTACCGTCTTGTCGATAAAACGTATATTTTCCACCTGTCTTAATGCTGCTCCAACTGTTTTATTCAGATTAGCTGTTTCACAGTTGACCAGGCGATTAACGGAATTGCGCATATCCCTGACGATCCGGACATCCTCAAAGCGCATCAAAGCATTATGGGCTCCGATGATGTTTAAGAAATCAGTAATTTTTTCAGCTTCTTTTAAGTACGTAATATATCCTTTTTTGCGTTCAAGAGTTTTACTGTTCAAGCCAAATGAGTTCATTAATTCACACAAGGACTCATTATGCTCCTGATAAAGCGAAAAAATCTCCAGATGATAAGACGAGGTTTCAGGGTTATTAACGGAACCTCCCGCAAGAAAAGCACCGCGCAAATAAGAACGCTTACAGCATTTCTTTTTAATCAATTCTGGGGAGATATCATGGACAAAGGCAAATCCCTCACCTAGAATCTTCAAATCTTCCAATATACCCCGGGCGTTCTCGTTTAAACGAACGATGTATACATTGTTCTTCTTTAAACGCATCTTTTTTCGAACTAGAAGCTCCACTCGAACTTCATAATTTCTTTTAATCAGCGTATAAATTCTTCGGGCAATCGCAGCATTTTCAGTTTGTATATCAACAACCAGCTTTCTGCTTGAAAAAGAAAGAGATCCATTCATCCGAATCAGCGCTGAAAGCTCTGATTCGCTGCAGCATTGTTTTAATTCCAGTCCGGTCAGTTCTTTTTTCGTTTCCGAAGCAAAAGACATGCCTTCACCCCCTTTTAGAGACAAACGTTTGCATTAACACATTTATACTTACGAGTTAAATCTCTTTTTAGTTTCATCCAAAAGCAATGAATATAAAATTTCAGCTACTTTTTTCGGATCATGTCTAAAAGCACTTTTTTCCTGAATGGCAATATCACCATGTACCACTTCCAGCCCAAGATTAATTAACTCAGGCACATCGTAGACAACAGGATTAGCCAGTTCTTCATTGTATCTTAACTGTATATCATGAGGGATTTCCTCGTTATGAACTAAAATTGTATCAATAAAATGGCACTCCATATGGTCATAAATTGCTTTTACATGGTCACTGGCTGTAAAATCATGAGTTTCTCCCGCCTGGGTCATGAGGTTGCAAATATATATTTTTTTAGCATTCGACTCGCATAACTCTTTACCGATCCTAGGAACCAATAGGTTCGGCAGAATGCTTGTATAAAGGCTCCCAGGGCCAAGAATGATAAGATCTGCCTGCTGGATTGCCTGCAGAGTCTCAGGCAGTGGCAGAATATCCTGTGGAGTTAAAAAGACCTTTTTTATTCTTTTTCCCGAAAAAGGAATTTTCGACTCACCTGAAACGACTGTTCCATCTTCCAGCTCGGCGTGCAGCACCACATTTTGATTGGCAGCTGGAAGCACCTTTCCCCGTACATTAAGTACTTTGCTCATTTCTTGAATGGCATGCACAAAGTTTCCTGTAATGGAAGTCATGGCTGCCAGAATCAGGTTTCCAAGAGAGTGGCCGGAAAGTTCATTTGCAGTTTTAAATCGATGCTGGAACATTTCCTCAATCAAAGGCTCCACATCGGAAAGAGCTGCAAGAACATTCCTTATATCACCAGGAGGCAGGATGTGCAGTTCATCCCGGAGCCTGCCTGAACTTCCTCCATCGTCAGCAACGGTTACAATCGCTGTTATATCAACAGGATACTTTTTCAAGCCCCTCAGTAAAACAGGAAGGCCGGTACCCCCGCCTATAATAACGATTCTTGGCTGTCCGCTGTCAGTCATTTTGTTTTTCCTTCCTCTTCTCAATATCCCTATGGGTTATTTGAGTGTGGTAATCCTTTTGAAAATAGTGCCCGAGGTATTCAGCCAGTGTAACAGAACGGTGCTGTCCGCCTGTACATCCAATCGCAATTACAAGCTGGGATTTACCTTCGCGTTTGTAGTGCGGCAGCATAAAGCTTAAAAGATCCGTTACTTTTTCAAGGAACTTCTGTGTCTCGCTCCATTTCAGCACATAACTTGAAACCTCTTCATCCATACCTGTTTTTGGTCTCATATGATCTATATAATGAGGATTCGGCAAGAAGCGCACATCGAAAACAAGGTCCGCATCTATGGGAATTCCGTGCTTAAATCCAAAAGACATCACATTTACTGTAAACACCGTTTTACTGTTTGTAGTAAATTGGTTAATAATTTTTTCACGCAGTTCTTTAGGTTTCATGGCTGAGGTATTATAGATAACCTGAGCCCTTCCCTTCATTTCTTCCAAAAGTTCCCGCTCCAGCTTGATTCCTTCAAGCGGAAGTCCAGATGGGGCAAGCGGATGAGACCGTCGCGTTTCCTTATACCTTCTCACTAATGCGGCATCATCAGCATCAAGGAACAAAATTTGCGGTGTGACCCATGAGGTCTCAGCCAAATCATCAAGAGCCTTGAACAGATGATCAAAAAACTCCCTGCCTCTTAAGTCCATGACGAGTGCGACTTTATTCATTTTGTTTCCTGATTCCTTCATTAATTCAAGGAATTTCGGCAGCAGGGTTGGCGGCAGATTATCAACGCAAAAGAATCCCAAATCTTCAAAGCTTTGAATAGCAACTGTCTTTCCTGCGCCGGACATACCCGTTATGATAACCATTTGCAAATCGTTGGCAGCTCCGGTACCCATTCCAATTCCCCCTATAAAAATTGTTTATTAACTAGGATCTAATCTATAGCTGATCAGTTCAAAATTCTTCGTATATGTAAACGTGCCATAAATTATGCCGTTTCCATGAATCATATAATCAAGGATGTGAAAGTCTCCGGCTGCCATGGGCAGGTTCTGCAGCTGCTCAGCAGGGTGCCATTCCAGCTTGCCTTCAGCTGATTCCTTCAGCATGACTCCATCAGAATCTGTAGCCATGAAAGTAAACATCATCCATTCCGATATGATCTGATCATTCTCCATCATGATAAAAGTGAAAATGCCTTTTAGCTGAGGTTTTTTTAAATATATGCCGGTTTCTTCCCGGTATTCCCTAATACAGGAATCCCGTACAGATTCACCCGGCTCCATTTTTCCTCCTGGCGCCACCCACCATCCACGGCGCGGTTTTTGAAGCAACAGTACTTGATTATCCTTCACTAAAACACAATTGGTGACTCGCTGCACCTTTCTTCACCTCAATGTCCCGACTATCGATTCTTTTCATTATACTATTTTTGGCAACCTGCCACAATGAACAGAAAAGGAATATTGAGCGAAAAGGGCAGGATACTTTTACCACTAATTTGGAATAAAAAAAGAACACAGGTTATGCACCTGTGTTTAAAAGGATTATATTTTTAAAAGGGGGTCAATTTCTATATTTATCATACCCTACCAATATTTCACTTCTGTTACAGAAGAGTTAAATGCCGTTTACGATTATGTGAATTTTTATCCTAAAAACGAAATAATTGGTTATTTACTGTCTTGCTTTCATTTCTTCCTTAAGCTCTTCTACGAAATGCTGAGCACTTTGAGCCGCGATACTGCCGTCACCTGTTGCTGTAACAATTTGACGAAGTGTCTTTTCACGAATATCTCCGGCTGCAAAAATTCCAGGAACCTTCGTTTCCATAATGGCATTGGTCTCAATATAACCATTTTCGTTAGTTATTCCAAGGCTTTCAAACGGTTTGGATAGTGGAATCATTCCAATATAAATGAAAATGCCGTCTGCCTTGAATTCAGTTTCCTCACCATTGTCTGTTGAAACTAATGTAACGCTCCCTACTTTACCCTCACCATTGATCTCCTTCACCGTATGATTCCAGATAAAATCAATTTTTTCATTGGCAAAAGCGCGATCTTGGAGAATTTTTTGCGCTCTTAGTTCATTCCTTCTGTGAACGATGGTTACCTTGCTGGCAAAACGGGTTAGGTATACACCTTCCTCAACTGCAGAGTCTCCTCCGCCTACAACAACGAGTTCTTTTCCTTTAAAGAAAGCACCGTCACAAACTGCACAATAAGAAACACCGCGGCCGCCCAGTTCTTTTTCGCCTGGTACACCGATTTTCTTATACTCTGCACCGGCAGAAATTATAACAGAGTAGGCTTTATATTGTTTAGAGCCTGCAACAACTGTTTTATAGTCGCCATTGTCGATGATTTCTTTAATATCGCCATAGGCATACTCAGCACCGAACTTTTTGGCATGCTCAAACATTTTAGTTGAAAGTTCAGGCCCAAGAATGCTTTCGTAACCAGGATAGTTTTCAACATCCTCCGTATTCGCCATTTGTCCGCCCGGTACACCACGCTCTATCATAAGCGTAGAAAGGTTCGCACGTGAAGTATATACAGCAGCAGTCATTCCGGCTGGGCCAGCTCCTGCTATGATCACATCATAAATTTTTTCCTCAGTCATTATTTTCACTCCTAAAATGGGACATACATAGCTTTATTTTTTCCAATTATCTTCATACTATAAAACAATGTTTTAGACGTCCATACATCTGCTCACTGCAGACAGGAGTTCACCAATTTAATATATTTTCCGATGGTGGAGGCTGAAATGCCATATTGCCCGGCAATCACCTTTTGTGATAATTTCACACCGCGCAGTTTTGACCATATAAAGTCCATAGCAGCGGCCCAAGCTGTTTTATTTTGTATTTCTGCCCCTGTCTTTAATGCTTCCGCAAACACTGAAAACCACATTAGGTACAAACCGGCTTCCATGGTACCGATTGGCTGGTGGAACTCATATAAAATCTTGGCAACCTCATCTGCATCAGCAGCAGGAGAGTAACGCTTCCGCTTACCTGTCTTAATCATCTGCAGATATTCCTGTTCAAGCAATGACAGTTTGTCATTCTGAGTTACACGTTTTGCGGAGAGCAGTGAATCCCTTTTCTCAGATACAGAAATAAGAAATAGAGCAAATAATCGTTCTTCCAGATAATCGCTGTCCAATTTCTGATAGATAGATTCTACATGATCTTCAAAGCCATTGATTGGCTCCCTAGTCTCATTCCATGGTTCAAGGCCTTCTTTTTCCGGGCTCACTTGAAGTACCAGCTCCCACATTGTCCGGGCCATTTTTTCATGACCTGTATGGTAAGCAGCATAGGACAACCAGTAATAATAAGGGCCATCACCGTTAAATCCACTTTTATAAAGCTTACGCAGCCAAACATAAGCGGACTCATATTCACCAACAAGTGCAAATGTTGCCCCAAGCTTAAATTGATGCTCTGTTAAAAGAGGAGTGACTTTTTTCAGGATCCCAATCAAATGGGAAACCTTTTCTGGCTGCTTCAAATAATGAGCAAAAACGAGAAGATTACACAGCGCGTGTAAATTCCCGGGATTGCGTGTAAGAACATCCATTAAAATGGATTCAGCTTTCTCAGCTTCACCGAGATAAAAATAGGCCAATGCCAGATTATTATAAGCTGACCAATATTCCGGATATTCCTCCACCACTGAATTCAGCAGTTCGATTGCCTTTGGAAAATAACCGGATTCCAGCAGGTCTCTTGCCTGTTCCTGTTTGGCGATCAAATCATCCTCTTCATAGAGTTCGTCATCCATATCATCCTCTTCGAGAGTAAGCAGCTCAATGAGGTCTTCAGTATCCTCCATAAAGTCACCCTCAGGCTCCAGCTCTAAATAGAGTTTGGCATGATTATAGGCATCTTTAAAAAAGCCCATATGGGCATAATTATTGGCTAAAAAATAATGGCACTCGGCCATTTCATCATCCAATTCTTCCAAGATAAGATGCAGCAGCTTATTTGATTGCTCATAATCTCCTAGCTCGGTCCAAACGATGGCCAGCTGGCACGCAATCATCGGCTCACCCGGTTCAAGCTGAAGAGCTCGCTGCAAATACTTTTTAGATTTTATAAAATCACGGCGGTGGAAGGCTTTAAGCCCCTTGGTAAAATAGTATTCCCCCGTCGGAATAAATGAAAGGATTTTCCCCTTTTGTTTTCTTGCTTTAGAGTCTTTACTCATGAAGTCCTCCATCAAACCATAATAACTAGAGTAGTATATCACAATAATGGCACGTACGAGAAGGATTTCAGAAACTTCACCAGCCTTCTGACCCAGGAAATAAATTATTTTCCCAATATCTTATTGGTAAAGAGACTAACCTGCTGGTAAACCAAGATACAATTACCAGAATAAAGTTTGAGAGTGGTACGCCGCTGAATTGAGCTTGGCGGAATTATATATAAAATCGGCGAAATAGAAGTTAAATTTGGCGGAATAAATTTTTAATTGGCGAAAAAGAGGTCCAACCTGGCGGAAACACAATCAAATTTTGCGGAATTAATTTTATTAAACGTCTAAGGTGTACTTTAATTTAAGGAAAGTGCGCCCCCCTCGAGAAACACGGGCTCAGAAAATATCACAGCTAGGTAACGGGCAGTTCGTCAAAACAATAGAGATTTTTATCTATGTTGATTGTAGCGGAAAGTGCGAGACTCCAGCGGGAAAAGCGGTTCAGGGGAGACCCCGCAGGAACGAAGTGACGAGGAGGCTCCCGAGCCGCCCGCGGAAAGCGAGCACTTAAAGCGAAAAGCTACAATTAGTTTTTAAACCCAAAAAAAGACAGCCAATTGGCTGCCTATTTTTTATGTCTTTCATTTAATACCTTAAGAACCTCATTGAATGGAAGCTTTTGCTCTACAAGAAGAACCATCAGGTGGTATATGAGATCGGCTGATTCCCATTTGAGCTCTTCAGGATCGCGGTTTTTGGCGGCGATAATAACCTCTGCGCTCTCTTCTCCAACCTTTTTCAGTATCTTGTCGACACCTTTTTCAAAAAGGTAGGTGGTATATGCTCCTTCTGGCCGCTGGGCTTCACGGTCCATGATTAGTTTTTCCAGCGTCTCCAGGATAGTGTAGCTGCCTGTGTCAGAATTAGTTTGACTACCGCTGCCGGTAAAACAGCTTGTCGTACCATTATGGCAGGCAGGTCCTTTAGGATTAACCAAAACAAGAAGTGCATCCTTATCACAATCATATTTCATTTCCACTACAGATTGTGTATTACCGCTTGTTTCACCCTTGTGCCACAGCTCCTGACGGGATCGGCTGTAAAACCAGGTTTCACCGCTTTCAATTGTTTTTTCCAGGGATTCACGGTTCATATAAGCAAGTGTTAGAACTTCTCTTGTAGCTGCGTCCTGAATGATGGCAGGTACGAGGCCTTTTTCATCGAATTTTATTTCTTCTGGGTTCATCTTACCGTCACTCCTTCTTCTCTTAGAAAATGTTTCACTTCTTCTACAGAGGTTTCTTTATAATGAAAAATGGATGCAGCAAGGGCGGCGTCCGCCTTGCCTTCTGTAAAGGCATCTCTAAAATGGGCTGCATTTCCCGCTCCGCCTGAGGCAATGACAGGAATGGAAACAGCTTCGCTTATCGCCCGTGTCAGACTTAAATCAAAGCCCTTTTTCTCACCATCACTGTCCATGCTCGTTAATAAAATTTCTCCGGCACCACGTTCTGCAGCTTCTATAGCCCAATCAATAGCCTTTTTATCAACAGGGGTCCGGCCTCCATGAGTAAATACTCGCCAGGTTCCCCATTCTTCGTCGTACTTTGCATCGATTGCGACAACAATACACTGGGCCCCGAAAAAGTTTGACCCTTCATTTATAAGTCCAGGATTCATAACAGCAGCGGTGTTAAGGGAAACTTTATCCGCTCCTGCTCTTAATATTCTTTTCATATCATCGAGCGAGTTAATTCCCCCACCGACTGTAAAAGGTATAGCCAATTCAGATGCAACAGCCTTAACAACCTCGACCATTGTTTTCCTGCCTTCTGAAGACGCCGAGATATCCAGAAAAACAAGTTCATCTGCCCCCTGCTCATCATAAAACCGGGCAAGCTCAACAGGATCGCCGGCATCGCGGAGCTGCACAAACTGAATGCCTTTCACAACCCTGCCTTCCTTAACATCAAGGCATGGGATAATTCTTTTTGTCAGCATAATAAGTTGCCTCCATATAAAGCGGTAACGCTTATTTTTTCATCTCAGCTAATGCTTCTGGCAGTGTAAATCGATTTTCATATAGGGCTTTTCCAACAATTGCTCCGCTGACACCCTTTGAAGCAGCTTCTCTTACTGTAATAAGATCTTCAAGAGAGCTAATTCCTCCCGAGGCAATGACACTTTTTCCTGTTACTTCTGCCATCTCCATGACTGCTTCTATATTTGGGCCCGAAAGAGTACCGTCAGTTGCGATATCCGTAAAAATAAATGTTTCCGCTCCCGCATCGGCAAATCTTTTTCCAAGCTCAACAGCTTTAACCTCAGAGGTATCGAGCCATCCATGCGTAGCTACATAGCCATTTTTCGCATCAATGCCAACTGCCATTTTTGAACCATATTTTTTAATCATCTCAAAGGCAAACTCAGGATTTGAAACAGCTACGCTTCCGATAATGACTCGCTCCACGCCATTTTCAAGATAATGGAGGATGTCGGTCTCGGTCCTGATCCCTCCGCCAATTTGAATTTTAGCATCTAACTCTTTGGCAGCCTGAATGACGAAACGGTCGTTTACTCTTTTACCGTCTTTTGCTCCATCAAGGTCCACCATATGTATCCACTCAGCGCCTTCTGCTGCAAAGCGGTTTGCCATGTCAAACGGGGAATCGCCATAAATGGTTTCCTTATCATAATCCCCCTGTAAAAGGCGGACGCAGTTCCCGCCCCTCATATCAATCGCGGGGTAAATAATAATGCTCATTGAACGGTCTTCCTTTCTTCAGTAAGCTCCAAGAAGTTTTTCAAAAGCTCCATTCCAAGCTTACTGCTTTTTTCAGGGTGAAATTGCATTCCGTATAAATTGTTCCGGCCCACAATGGCCGCAACATCCTCATTATAAGATGCTTTAGCCATTACTACTTCTGACTCAGCAGCATCCACATAATAGGAATGAACAAAATACACATAATCTTCCTGAACGTTTTTAAGTATTGATGATTCCTTTACAAACTCAAGCCGGTTCCAGCCCATATGGGGAACTTTATAGGGGGAATCATTTTTCGTGCCTGGAAAACGTCTTACCCTGCCTGGCAATAGAGCCAATCCCTTTGCCGGCCCATTCTCTTCACTTTCTTCAAAAAGAAGCTGCATGCCGAGGCAGATTCCAAGTAAAGGCTTGCCTGTTGCTGCAAACTCCCGGATCATATCCGACAGGCCATCCTCATTCAGCTTTTCCATTGCATCCCGGAAGGATCCAACCCCAGGCAGAAGCAGCGCATCTGCATCCATCAGCGAAGCCTTATCTCCTGATAGAAAGTAATTGGCTCCCAGCCTTTCGAGTGCTTTACTGACACTGAAAAGGTTACCCATGCCATAATCCACAATTCCGATCATTTATAACATTCCTTTCGTTGACGGAACTCCTTTAATGCGCGGGTCAACGGTTGTCGCCTCATCAAGCGCACGGGCTAATGCTTTAAAAACAGCCTCAATCATATGGTGTGTATTTTTTCCATAGTGCACGATAACGTGTAGATTCATCCTTGCTTCAAGGGCAAGCTTCCATAAAAACTCATGAACAAGTTCCGTATCAAAGGTGCCCACTTTTTGGCTAGGAAACTCGGCACGCATTTCCAGATGCGGACGGTTGCTCAAATCAACCACTACTTGAGCTAATGCTTCATCCATTGGAACAAATGAATTACCGTAACGTTTGATCCCTTTTTTATCGCCAAGCGCTTCTCTTAACGCCTGTCCCAAACAGATGCCGATATCTTCAGTCGTGTGGTGGTCATCAACCTCAGTATCTCCTTTGGCATCTACGGTTAAGTTAAATTGGCCATGCTTTGTAAATAAATCAAGCATATGGGTCATAAAAGGAACTCCAGTCTCAAGATTTGACTGTCCTTCCCCATCTATTGAAAGCTGAAGCTTAATTTGCGTTTCATTGGTGTTCCGCACGACACTCGCTGTTCTTTCCATTTCCATGTCCTCCCTCATACTATTTAAAACGTGATTCTACTGCCCGTGCATGGGCTTCAAGGCCCTCCATCCGTGCAAACTCGGCAATTTTAGGAGCATTATCCCTAAAGGCCTGCTCACTATATACAATGACACTTGATTTCTTTTGAAAGTCATCTACATTTAAAGGGCTTGAAAAACGGGCCGTTCCGTTTGTCGGCAGTACGTGATTCGGACCGGCAAAATAATCTCCGACTGGCTCTGAACTATATCTTCCAATAAAAATTGCTCCCGCATGGCGGATTTGCCCCAGAAGCTCCATTGGATTTTCCGTTATGATTTCTAAATGCTCAGGAGCAATAGCATTGATTGTTTCTACTGCTTCATCCATGCTTGATGCTACATAAATAGCACCGTAATCGCGAATGGATGCAGAAGCTATTTCCCTTCTAGGCAGTACTTCAAGCTGTCTTTCCACTTCAGCAGAAACCTCTTCAGCCAATTGGGCTGATGTTGTCACCAAGATACTGCAGGCTCTGGCATCGTGTTCAGCCTGGGATAAAAGGTCTGCCGCTACCTCATTGGCACGTGCCGTATCATCTGCGAGAATAGCAATCTCACTCGGTCCGGCAATCATATCAATATCAACATCCCCAAAAACCTCACGTTTTGCCAATGCGACAAAAATATTTCCCGGTCCTGTTATTTTATCCACTCTTGTAATTGATTCCGTGCCATATGCAAGGGCAGCTATCGCCTGTGCTCCGCCAACCTTAAAGATTTCCCCTACTCCTGCTTCCTTTGCTGCGACCAGTACAGCAGCAGGCAGCTTTCCATTTTCACCTGGAGGAGAAACCATCACGATTCTTTTCACCCCTGCCACCTGGGCTGGAATCACGTTCATTAAAACGGAAGATGGATAGGCAGCCGTTCCTCCGGGTACATAAACACCGGCAGAATCAAGAGCAGTAATTTTTTGGCCAAGGATGGTTCCGTTTTCCTCGGTCGTCATCCAGGAAGGGCGGAGCTGCTTTTCGTGAAAGGAGCGAATGTTTTCAGCAGCCTCCCGGACAATGGCAACAAAATTCTTGTCCATCTCACTGTAGGCTTCCTCAACTTCCTCACTGCTAACACAAAAAGAATCTATATCTGTACGGTCAAATTTCTTTGTATATTCTCTTAAGGCTTCATCGCCACGTGTGCGTACGTTTTCGATAATTTCCTTTACAGCCGCTTGCTGTTCGGCTGTTCCTGCATCGATTGATCTTTTTATAGACGCTATATCCTGAACTTGTAAAATTTTCACCTTACATTCCCCACCTTTGCAACTACCTTGCTTAACCGGTCCACGAGCTGAGTAATGGGTTCATCTTTAATTCGGTAGCTTACTGGATTTACAATCAGGCGGGAAGTTATATCGACAATTCTTTCATATTCGACCAGCCCGTTTTCAACAAGCGTTCTCCCTGTTGAAACAATATCCACAATCCTGTCTGCCAAACCAATGATAGGCGCAAGCTCAATGGAACCATTCAGTTTAATAATTTCAACCTGCTCCCCCTGCTCCCGGAAATACGCAGCCGCTACATTGGGGTATTTCGATGCAATTTTAGGAGCAACTTCATTCATTTTCGTGTTAGGTAATCCTGCAACAGCCAAATAACAGCCGCTTATTTTTAAATCAAGGAGTTCGTAAACATCGCGTTCCTCTTCAAGCATGACATCTTTTCCGGCTATTCCGAGATCGGCTACACCATGCTCTACATATGTAGGAACATCCATCGGTTTTGCCAGTATAAACCGCAGTTTTTCTTGTTCGACTTCTATAATCAATTTTCGGGATTCATCAAATTCCGGAGGAAGGGCATAACCTGCCTCGCGAAGCAGTTCAGCTGCTTCTTCAAAAATTCTGCCCTTCGGCATAGCAATCGTCAGCCAGTTACTCATTTGGCTGCTCCTTCCCCGCTTTTCCTAACAGGTAAGCGGCATCTTCAAATTTGCTTGAAAAAGTATCTACATTTTTTACGCCATTAATATCCTGCAGGGCTGCCCGAATTCCCTTCGCCCGCAGCTCCTGTGCCATTTTAAATGCTTCCTGCCTTCGTTCCTGGCTAAAGAAAATGCATATTACTGGTTCTTTGCTGCCGTTTCCACCGAGTGCTTCGAGCAAGCGGTCAAGCCTAACAGCAAATCCAGTGGCACTTGCAGGTCTTCCGAATTTTTCAAGCAGCCTGCCGTATCTGCCGCCATTTCCAATCGGAAAACCAACATCGCCAGCATATGCCTCAAAAAGCACACCGGTATAGTAGCTCATATGGCTGACGAGCGTCAGGTCAAATCTTACACGTCCCTGCTCGCCATAATCACTGATAATGTTCCATAATTCCTTAAGCTCCTGCAGCGCTTCCCTGCCTTCCTCATTCTCGATAATGTCAAAAGCTTTTTCAATGACATCTTCTCCGCCGCGTAAATCAAGAAAATCAAGCAAACGCTGCTTATCTATTGAAGATAGGGCAAGTGACCGAACATGCTCCCGGTATCCAACATAATTTTTTTCATATAAAAACTTTCTTAATGTATTAGCTCGATCTTCAGTTCCTAGGATCTGCAAAAATAAATCCTGAACAAAGCCGATATGGCCAATGGAAAGCTGGAAACTTTCGAGCCCTGTGCTTTTCAGCGAGTCAATCATCAGGGCAATCACTTCAGCATCACTTGAAACCGTTGGATCATTTAAAAATTCAACGCCAATCTGCTCAAACTCAGCAGGACGTCCACCCTCTCGCTGCTGAGCTCTGAATACATTAGCAGCATAGGCAATTCGGAGCGGCAGGTCTTCCTTTAACATTCTGGAAGCAGCCACCCTGGCAATCGGTGCTGTCATATCCGGTCTAAGGACAAGCGTATGTCCCTGCTGGTCCAGTAATTTAAAAAGCTGCTGATCCAGTATCGCGGATGCAGATCCAACGGTTTCGAAATATTCTAAGGTTGGTGTTTCTAAAAATTGATAGCCCCACAGCTTGATTCCCTCTTCCATCAGTGTGCGGATCTCGTGTTTTTTCTCATATAGCTCTGGCAGGGTATCCCTCATGCCAAGCGGCTTCTCAAACATAAACAGGCGGGTCATAGTTATCCATCCTTTTATCTTTAACTATAGGAAATTGTCAAAATCCTTTAGTTCGCTAATATGGTAGTAAAATAAAGTTATATGTAGTTTACTCCTTCTCATACTTCCCGTCAATTGAAAACTTTACGCCAATTTGTTTTCATATAGTTTTCTATTCATGACCTGTTTTGTCCTCTATCGATTGGTTTTTAGGTTTTATCAATCATCTTCGGCGTTATATCGATTACGCTTGGCGTTTTATCAATCATTTTCGGCATCTTATCGATTACGCTTGGCGTTTTATCAATCATTTTCGGCATTTTATCGATTACGCTTGGAGTTTTATCAATCATTTTCGGCATTATATCGATTACGCTTGGAATTTTATCAATCAATTCGGCATTCTATCGATTACGCTTGGAATTTTATCAATCATTTTCGGCATTTTATCGATTACGCTTGGAATTTTATCAATCAATTCGGTATTCTATCGATTACGATCGGAGTTTTATCAATCAATTCGGTATTCAATCGATTACGCTTGGATTTTTTTCAATCATTTTCGGCATTTTATCGATTACGCTTGGAGTTTTATCAACATTTTTTCAACCTCTATTTTTCGGATTTACGCCACAAAAAAACAGGCACATTTCTATGCCTGTTTTCCGTAAATAGGATCACTCGACCAGCGTTCGGCCAGTTCTTCCTTCGTGTAAATTACTTTCATTGGGTTTCCGCCAACAAATGCCCCCGGAGGAACATCCTTATGGACAAGTGTTCCGGCAGAGACAATAGCACCGTCGCCAATCTTTACTCCCGGAAGGATCGTTGAATTGGCGCCAATCATGACCTCGCTCCCGATTTCAATTGGTCCGAGGCGGTATTCCTTAATCAAATATTCATGTGCCAGTATCGTTGTATTATAGCCGATAACGGTGTTGCGACCGACACTTATTTTTTCCGGAAACATAACATCCAGCATGACCATTAAGGCAAACGAAGTCTGATCCCCAACCTTCATTCCTAAAAAAGTCCGATAGAGCCAATTTTTCATTCCCAGAAACGGAGTATATCGTGCCAGCTGAATGACAATAAAATTTTTGACAACCTTCCTAAAAGGTACGGTTTTGTATACATGCCACAGAGAATTGGCGCCTTCAACCGGATAACGGGTTGTATTCCTCATCTTATTCTTCTCCGAGAATCGCCAATATGTCTGCCATACTTTCAAGCATGAAGTCTGGTTCAAAGTTGGCCAGATAGTCGCGGCCTTTCATGGACCAGGCTACTCCTGCCGTTTTTGTGCCTGCATTTTTTCCAGCCAGAATATCATGGTAGTTATCACCCACCATAATGGCTTCTTCAGGTTTTGCGCCTAGCTGCTCCAGTGCCTTCAAAACCGGTTCTGGATCCGGTTTTTCCTTTTCGACATGGTCTAAAGCCACTACTGCTTCAAAATAAGGTTCAAGATCCATCAGCCTTAACCCTTTAAGGACAACATCGTGGAGCTTAGTTGTTACGATTCCAAGCTTGTAGCCGCGCTCTTTCAGCGTATGAACCGTATCCTTTACACCTACAAATTCCTTAACAAGCAGATCGTGATTCGCAAGATTATACGTGCGATACTCGAGTATCATTTCGTCCACCCGGTCTGGATCCAGCCCTGAAAAAGTGTCCATCAAACTTGGGCCCATAAAAGGATATACATCCTCTCGCTGATACTTGCCTGGATAATATTTATCGAGTGTGTGCATAAAAGTAGAAATAATCAATTCATTTGTATCAATTAATGTTCCATCAAGATCAAATAAGATGGTTGTTATTTTATTGCTCATACGTTGCTTCCTTTCTTTTTAAAAAGCCTTTTCGCTTCCAAATAAAGCCGACCAATAGAGTTAGTACGATTGCAACACCAATGCGTATCAGGAATAAAGGCCAAACTGGTATCCCCAGCGGAATGAATAACAGAGTATCCTCTACCACCGCATGGCAGGCCACCAGAAAAATAAACGCTAGTGTCAGATCCTTCTTGCTGACGCCATCCTCTTTTACTGCCTGAATCATAACGCCTGCACCATAGGCCAGACCAAACAAAAGACCAGCAGCCATAGTTGTAGAGGTATTTTCCTTCATACCCAGGGAGCGTGTAATCGGCCCCATGCCTTTTGAAAAAATATCAAGCCATTTATAGTCCTTCAAAATTTGAATAACAATCATCAATGGCAAAACAATCATAGCTAGCTGTAAAATACCTAGCCCTGCTTTTTGGACGGCTTGGAGAAGTATTTGGATAATCCCGTGGGCATGTCCTGTTTGATCAGGAATAAGTCCATATATAGCCGTATTTGAACCACCATGCCACACCAAATTAATCACAATCGCTGAGAGAAAAGCAAGGCCAAGCCTGGTCACAATAACGATCCAAACCTTCACGCCTGCTTTTACAGCTACACTTGTCTCAACTAACAAATTATGCGAAAACGAAAGCATGACAGCCAATATAAAAACTTCTTTTACAGTAAAATGAAGGGTTAAAATGGCACCGATTGCTCCGTATAAATTCAGGAAATTACCCAGAACGAGCGGAATAGCGGCATCCCCGGACAAGCCAATTAGCTTCATCACGGGTGTTATCAGCTTCATCAGCCAGGGAAGAACAGGTGTATATTGTAAAATTGCCACGATTAGAGTGACAGGGAAGATAATTTTCCCCAATGTCCAAGTTGTCTTGAGTCCAACCAGCAAGCCCCTTTTGAGAGAGCCAATCAGCATGTTCCATCCCCCATTGATTAATTATTTTCTAAATCCTGATACCTATGATTTGCCATTCCAGATTTCCTTCTGATAATGATAGCAATGATTGCCACGACAATCAGGACGATGGATATGGCCTGGGCAATTCTAAGAGTCTGGGTAAGCATTAAGCTATCTGTTCTCATTCCTTCTACAAAGAATCTTCCGATTGAATACCAGATTACATATGATAAAAACAATTCCCCGCGGCGCAGGTTCACTCTTCGCAGTGCAATCAGCAAAATGACCCCGGCAAAATCCCATAATGATTCATATAAAAAAGTAGGATGATAGTAAGCACCATTAATATACATTTGGTTAATGATAAAGTCTGGTAAATGCAAATTTTCAAGAAATGCTCTGCTTACTTCTCTCCCATGGGCTTCCTGATTCATAAAATTTCCCCAGCGGCCGATTGCCTGGCCCAGAATAATACTTGGAGCGGCAATGTCAGCAACCTTCCAGAAAGAAATTCCCCTTGACCTTGTAAAAAAGTAGGCTGTGAGAACAGAACCGATCAGAGCCCCGTGAATGGCGATTCCCCCGTGCCATATTTGAAAGGTTTCCCCGGGATGACTTTTATAATAATTCCATTCAAAAAGGACATAATAAATTCTTGCAGAAATAATGGCAATTGGGATTGCCCATAGCATTAAATCAGGAAAAGTTTCCTTTTGGAGCCCTCTGCGGTCACCTTCCCTAATAGCAAGAAGCAGCGCCAGCGCAAGCCCAGATCCGATAATAATGCCGTACCAGTGAACTTGAATCGGCCCAAGGCTAAAAGCGATTGGATCAAGCGGGTGTATGTTTTTTTCCATGAACATTCTCCTTATTCCTTTGTTCTCTATTTATAAGTGAAGCCTATGGGATCACCCTAGGCTCCTCATCCCCAAATCATTTCCTACATATCGTCATGATCGTTGTCTTCAATTACATCTGAAAGTCTTTCCGTAAACTGCTGGGCAGCATTAACTCCCATCCTTTTCAGACGGTAGTTCATTGCAGCTACCTCGATAATAACAGCAAGGTTTCGACCTGGACGTACAGGAATCGTAAGTTTTGTAACATCAGTGTCAATAATCTTCATTTTTTCTTCATCCAGACCAAGGCGATCATATTGCTTTTTAGAATCCCAGATCTCAAGATTGATAACAAGGGTAATCCGTTTATTGCTTCGAACCGCTCCCGCACCAAATAAGGTCATGACATTGATAATTCCAAGGCCTCGGATTTCAAGCAAATGCTCAATCAGTTCAGGAGAAGTTCCGACGAGTGTATCCTGGTCCTCCTGACGAATTTCCACGCAATCATCCGCTACCAACCGGTGGCCGCGTTTAACCAATTCAAGCGCCGTTTCACTTTTACCAACCCCGCTTTTACCGGTAATTAGCACGCCGATACCGTATATATCAACAAGTACACCATGAACGGCAGTTGTTGGAGCAAGTTTGCTTTCTAAAAAGTTTGTCAGTCGGCTCGAAAAACGGGTCGTTTTCATATTAGCTCTTAATACAGGGACGGATTCCCGTTCTGCGGCTTCCATTAATTCTTCGGGAACTTCAAATCCCCTTGTAACTATGATAGCCGGAGTAATATCTGTACAAAGCTGTTCCATCCGGTTAATACGTTCCTGTTTCGGCAGCTCATTGAAGAAAGACAGTTCAGTTTTTCCTAATAGCTGAATCCGTTCAGCAGGATAATATTTAAAGTAGCCGGCTATTTCCATACCAGGCCTGGAAATATCACTAGTGATGATCGGGCGGTTAATTCCTTCCTCTCCGCTCACTAGCTCAAGGTCAAATTTTTCATAGATATCTTTGGTGCGTACCTTTCCCAAACGAAGCCCTCCTTTTTTGCAAATCATTAATATGGCAGTGCATCCGAAAATCGGATTTAATTTTTATTTCCACGATTCCTCTTATTTTAGCACTTTTCAGCAAAGAACCAAATGAACGAATGCGAATTGAGCTACTTTTTTGTGTGAAAAGTGGTACTAGAACCTCTAACTGGTATAGACAACTAAACCACAAATCAATATAATAATTTTATAAAAGCTATTATCGATAGGAGCTGGTAATGTGGGCACTCTTCTGCTTGTTCAAGGGAAAGCTGTATTGGAAAAAGAAATAAAGGAAGAAATTTATATATATCTAGAAAATGAAAAGATTATGGAAATCGGGCCTCTTAAAGATGCAGAGCTTCGTTTTCCTGAAGCTGAAAAAATTTCAATACCAAAAGGCCAGACAGTTGTTCCGGGATTTATCGACCTTCACATTCACGGAGCTGCAGGCGCTGATACGATGGATGCTACACCTGAGGCACTCAAAACGATTGCCGAAGCTCTTGCCAGGGAAGGAACAACAAGCTTTCTGGCGACCACTATTACTCAGGAAAAAACTAATATAGAAAAGGCTTTGGAAAATGCAGGCAGCTATATTCAAGAGGATAACCAGACTGGAAGTGCTGAAATACTTGGAATCCATCTGGAAGGTCCATTTATAAATGAAAAACGTGCTGGAGCGCAGCCAAGGGAGTATATTCTCAAGCCGGATCTTGATTTATTCAAGCAGTGGCAGAAGCTTGCCGGGGGACATATAAAACTGGTTACTATCGCACCTGAAATGGAAAACGGATTAGAATTTATACGCTTTCTAAAAGAAAGTGGTGTGATTGCATCAATCGGCCATACGGATGCCGTTTTTGATGAAGTAGAAGCAGCTGTATATGCAGGAGCAAGACAGATTACCCATCTTTTTAACGGAATGAGAGGAATGCATCATCGGGAACCGGGAACTGCAGGATCGGCCCTTCTTTTTAAAGAGCTGATGATTGAGGTAATTGCTGATGGCATCCACGTTCATCCTCAAATGTTAAAACTAGCCCTGTCTGCCAAGGGAACAGATGGAACACTTTTGATAACAGACTCCATGAGAGCTAAATGCCTTAAAAATGGAGTTTACGATTTGGGCGGACAGGACGTCCATGTTGCCGATGGAAAAGCTCTTTTAGAAGACGGGACATTAGCGGGAAGTATTTTAAAAATGAATGAAGCAGTCAGAAATATTGCGAAGTTTACGGAATTGACGCTTTTGGAAGCAGTTCAATTGGCAAGCACCAATCCAGCAAGGCAGCTCGGTGTTCTTGAACGAAAAGGAAGCATCACAGCAGGAAAAGACGCAGATATTACCGTGTTAAATGATCAATTCGAAGTGGAATTAACATTATGCCGCGGCGAAATTGCTTTTAAAAAGGAGGAAAAAGAAGGATGAAAATCATTCGAACAGCCAATTATCAGGAAATGAGCCAGGCGGCGGCTAATATAATGACGCATAAAATCCGCTCAGCTGGAAAGCTGACTTTAGGGCTTGCAACAGGGAGCACGCCAAGCGGGGTATACGAACAATTAATTTCCGACCATTTCAAGAATGGAACCTCTTATATAAATGTTCAAACGGTTAACCTTGACGAATATATAGATTTTGCTATTGATGACCCTAATAGCTATCATTCTTTTATGAAAAAAAATCTGTTTGACCAAATAGACATCAATGCTGAAAATACAGCGATTCCTAATGGAATGGCGGACGACCTGGACAGGGAATGTGAACGTTATGACGAGCTAATCAGAGGTAGAGGCGGTATTGATCTTCAGCTGCTGGGAATTGGGCAAAATGGGCATATCGGCTTTAATGAACCGGGAACACCATTTAGCACCCGAACACATATTGTGAACCTCGCCGAAAGTACTCGCCAGGCGAACTCAAGATTTTTCCCTTCTCTTGAAAATGTTCCAAAAAGGGCAATTACCATGGGAATCGCAACCATTCTGGACAGCAGAGAAATCCTTCTGCTTGCTTCCGGAGAGGCGAAGGCAGAAGCCATTTCCCGGCTAATCAGTGGCGATTGTGATGAAAGCTTCCCCGCCTCTGCTCTTAAGCTTCATGAAAATGTCACGATCATTGCGGATGAAGAAGCTTTAAAATATATTTAAGTCCGTTTTCGAAGGAGACTTTTAATGATAAATAAACAATCACCTATACCGATCTATCATCAGCTGGAGAATTTTTTAAAAGAGCAGATTGAAAACAGGACACTCCTGCCAGATGAAATGATTCCTTCTGAACGGGAGTATGCCGAACGGTATGAAATAAGCAGAATGACTGTCAGACAAGCCATTAACAATCTGGTAAGCGAGGGATTTTTATACCGCCAAAAAGGCAAAGGAACATTTGTCAGTAAGAAAAAGATTGAACAGGATTTGGAATGGCTGACGGGTTTTACAGAGGACATGCTGGCACGGGGAATGACACCAAGCAGCCGGCTGCTTTCTTTTAAAATCATTCCTGCCGATATCCAGGTCTCTAGCCAGCTGAAAATATCTGAAAAAGATTCCATCTATGAAATCGTCCGCGTCCGTCTTGCTGATGGGATACCAATGGCCCTTGAATACACCTATGTTCCGGCGGATGTTGTGCCAGGCCTCACGGAGGAAAACAGCAACAGGTCATTATATGAATATATTGAAACAAATTCATCCCGCCGGATAAGTGAAGCCTACCAGGAGATTGAAGCAGCCGCAGCCAGAGAGTCAGAGGCAGAGCTGCTGGAGGTTTCGGAAGGAGCCCCTGTCCTGTTAATCATGCGGACAGCTTCCCTGGACGACGGAACACCCTTCGAATTTGTAAAATCCATTTATCGGGCGGACCGTTATAGATTCATTCATAAATTAAAGAGAAATATATAAAAAGCAGGCAGATACCGATTTAGGTATCTGTCTGCTTATAGCCAATTTTTACCTTTTAATTTGTCCCTGACCTTTCTAGCTTATTTTCCATATATTAAAGATAGAAACAGAGAGGAGATGAATGGAATGAAATTCATGATTGATGCCGGCCATGGGTTTAACACACCAGGCAAAAGAAGTTTTAACGGAATGAGAGAATACGAATTTAACCGTGTTGTTGCTTCCTATGTAAAGTCCCTTCTTGAAACCTATCAAAATGTTACCGTTTATTTTGCCCACTCCGACGAACGAGATGTTCCTTTAAAAGAAAGAACCGATACCGCAAACCATCTAAAGGTGGATGCCTACATTTCCATTCATGCCAATGCGTCGGGAACAACCTGGAATGAAGCAAGCGGAATTGAAACATTCGTATATACGACAAGACCAAAAGAAGCAGTTGAGCTTGCCCAAAAGGTTCAAAAATACCTGGTGACAATGACCGGTGAGAGGAACCGCGGCATAAAGACGGCCAATTTCCATGTTCTCAGGGAAACCAATATGACAGCGATTTTGTCAGAATGCGGTTTTATGACTAATAAGGAAGATGAGGCTCTTTTGGAATCTGATTCCTATCGGCGAACCTGCGCTGAAGCAATTACAAGGGGAATTGCGGAACAATACCATTTAGTGAAGAAATCAGCAGTGAAAGCTGACTCTACACCAGCTCCAAAACCTGCATCGAGCCCTGCTCCTGCGCCTAGTTCAGCCACCGCGTCAAATGCATCAGCGCCTACCGCTTCAGGCTCTCAGCGGGATGGACTTTATCATCTGCAGGTTGGTGCCTTTACGGATCGAAAAAATGCGGAAGCACTCGCCTCACGATTAAAGGCTGAAGGCCATGATGTTTTCATAGACTTCGAAACGAAAAAATAAGCGCAGCAATTAGCTGCGCTTACTTTTTTCAAAAAGAGTTTTCTGAACGATTAAATTTATGACCGACATTAAAATGGCTGCCAGGAGAGCCATCCCGAATCCCGAGATATCAAACGAGCTCCCCATCAGCCTGTCGGTCAGCATAAGGGTAATGGCATTAATAACAAACAAAAACAGACCAAGCGACAGGACGGTAACTGGCAGTGTCAAAAGGATTAGCACAGGACGGACCAAAATATTTAAAATGGACAACAATAAACTTGCCTCCAGGGCAGAAGTAAATCCGTCTAAATGAAAACTCCCCTGAAAATATCCTGCAAACGCCATAAACAAAACGGCATTAATAATAATTCCGGCTATCCACCTCATTTATAGTTTCCTTCATTTGGCATAATGAAAATCAGCAGAATATAAAGAAGCCCCATTGGAAAAAATCCTGTAAACAAAAAGAGTACGAGATACAGAACCCGAAGCAAAGTTGAATCCATTCCTATTCTTTCTGAAATTCCTCCCAGCACTCCGGCCAGCTTCCGATTGGACTTGGACCTAATCAGCTTATTCATGACTATCCCTCCTTACTTATATAAATTCACGATATCAGACTGATCAACAGTGATAGCCCCTGTTTTTGTATCAGCGAATATCTTAGTTGCTCCTGCTGTTTCAATAGACTTAAAGCGGAGTAATTTTTGGAGCTTTTCACTTTTTTCTTCAACAATCTGAATGCCCTCGAGCTTAACATTAAAACTGCCCAAATTGCTTCTCAGCTCACCGTCCACCTTTGTTCCAGCCGGTAAAAATAAATCAATGCTTCCTGTAGTTCCTTTGGCAGAAAAATTTTCACAGCTTTTCCCCATTAAATGACAGGAGATATTCCCGTTTAAGGTTTGAGCCTCTGCCTTTTTAAAATCACCTGAAAGCTCAATGGCTCCATTAATGGTCTCCGCTTCCAATGCTGAAATCCTGCTATGTTCAATCTTTATATATCCATTCGCAGTCTCAGCTTCCATTCGATTCCCTTCAAAAGCTGTAAATTCAATTTTTCCATTTGCAGTCTTCACGCGAAGGTCTCCGATATTCAAGTTTTCACCACTAATCGGGCCGTTAAACATTCTGATTCTCGCTCTCTCGTATTCGGTCCGAGGAATATAAACAATCGCCTCTACCTTCATCCATTTCTGCTGGGTTCCAAAACGGAGCTTCTCTCCCTCAATGGCAAAGAATACATCCTTTAAAAAGTTTTGCCGGGCCTGTTCCTGTGTCTCTACACGGTACACCTTCGCCTGGCATTCAATCCTCACATCTTGCTCGTTCCATGGAACAACCTTCATCGAACCATTGGCAATATCCAGGTCCATCTCTTTTAAATAAACACCGTTCTGCTGAAAGATATGGGAAATTTCAACGGACTGCCCAAAGTTAAAGTCCAAATCAAAATCTTTAATTTTTTTCAGAGCAGAATCAACAAATTCAAAAATTTTATCTTTTGCTGACTGAAATTTATACTGAAACGGCTCTTCCTTCTTGGCCTCTTCAAAGTGAACAGCAGTAGTTAATTCATTGACTATTTCCGCCTGCTTTTGAGCCATCGTTTTCTCTGCTTTATCCAATTCCTCAAGCAGGGTCAATGCTTCCTCAACCTTTAGCTTTCCTTCCTCCACCATTTTCAAAATCCGTTTCCGTTCGTTCTGCATACCATTCCCTCCCCAATTTTTCCTGACTTATTATATTTATTCCGCCCGTAAAGCCTTTACGCCTTTAACGATATTCCATATAACCACAGCCAGGCTTACCAATCCCATAACGATGGATGTAATCAATGTCAAAATAGGTATACTATCCGCCATCCTGCTCATATCGTAAAAAATACTCATAACAAACAGTGGAATTAGGATTAATGGAATAAGATGCGAAAGTAAGGCAGCTTTTGCGTGTTGTTTTGTAACGTGATCGTTTGAGGCCAAATACACTACCAGCGGAAAAAGAAAGCCTGCAAAGAAAATACTAAAATAACAAAGTGAAGAAAGGATCCTTCTAGTTTCCAATCCAGTCAACTCCCCTAACGTTCTTATGAATGGCCATAATGGGCCGTTCCTCTTATAAATAGTACGTTTGGGCGGGCAAAAAGATTCACTGTGGAGTGTTGAAGATTTTTAAAGGGGCAGTTAGATACCGTTCTGCCTTTTTACACCAAAAAGACCGGCCCCAGCCGGTCCCCTTACATATGTTCTTCCCTAATGAAAAGAACTTCTACTTGTTTCACTAAAACTTCTACCTCTTTTCGCAAAACTTCTACTCCTTTTTCCGAAACTTCTACTTCTTACACTAAAAAGACCGGCCCCAGCCGGTCCCCTTACATATGTTCTTCCCTATTGAAAAGAACTTCTACTTGTTTCCCGGAAACTTCTACTCCTTTTTCCCAAACTTCTACTTTTCACACATAAAAGACCGACCCTAGCCGGTCTCCTCAAGTCAAGTCCTATTAATTGTGTAAAATCGAATGCAAATGTTTTCAACTAAAAATTGTGGGCTGTGATCCAAACCCTTTTCATTTTTGAGCGAGACTTCCATGGGTTTCATTCTTCATATCCAGTGCAGATTGTCAAAGGCTTTTCACTTTGACAGTCTGTCCTGGATATGAAATCATCCATAATGGAAGTTTAGCTGAAAAATCATTTTGTGCTATTGTTTAGTGCATTTTTTTTGGAATAAACGGTTTCTTGATAGTGCATTAACACGGCCCCTACGAGGCGGAAAGCAGATTGCGTATTTGGAAAGATACGAATCACTTTTTCTCTTCGGCGAACTTCTTGATTTAAGCGTTCAAGAGAATTGGTACTTCTGATATGAGAGCGTATTTTTTCGGGAAAGTTCATGTATTGAATGGTATCTTCGAAACCTTCATCTAATATGCCGAGTGCTTTCTCATATTTTTTGTCTTCGCTAAACCGGGTCATCAGTTCATCTTTGAATTTCCGTATATCCTCAATTGTAACAGCTTCAAAAACACGCTTAAGCATCAGGCGGAATTCGTCTGAGTCTTTTTTAGGGATTGTTTCAATGATATTCCGTTTGAAATGCACATTACATCTTTGCCAGCTGGTTCCGATGAATTCCCTTTGAATTGCTTTTTGAAGTCCCTGATGTGCATCTGAGATGACCAAATTAGGTGATTGAAGACCTCGGGATTTAAGTTGTTGTAAGAATTTGCTCCAGCTCTCATAATTTTCAACATGATCAACACTCAAACCGAGTATTTCACGTTTGTTTTTCTCTGAGATAGCAGTAGCGATATAAACCGCTTTTGAGACAACCCGGTGATGTTCACGTACTTTAATATACATGGCATCGACAAAAACATAAGGAAAATACATTACATTTAAAGGCCGTTTTGCCCAGTCATTAACAATGGGATCGAGCTTTTGGGTAAGAGAAGAAACAAATGATTTAGAAATGGTTTCACCACATAGCTGTTCCACAATGTGAGTAACCTTCCGGGTGGAGACTCCATTGATGACCATCTCTAACATAGAGAGGACAAGTGCCTGATCGCAACGGGCATATTTTTCAAAGACCGAAGTTGAAAATTCCCCATTGCGAGTTCTAGGGACTTTTAGTTTTAACTTACCTATACTCATAGTTAATTCCCGATCATAGAAACCGTTGCGATAGTCCCGACGCTCTGTAGAACGTTCATAAGCAGCAGCGTTTAAGAAGTCATCTCTCTCTTTTTCCATAAACTCATTTAGAACTAAAACAATAGCTGACCTAACCACTGCATCAATATTTGAATTCATAACTGATTCTTTTAAAAGGTCCATATCTAGGTTAAACTGTAAGTGAGTCATTATTATTCCTCTTTTCATTGTTTATCGTAGTTGAAAACAGTGTTGCCAAGAGTGAATAAAATGACTCTTTCTTTTTACACAATTATATGGACTCAATCGTCTCCTCACATATGTTCTTCCCTATTGAAAAGAACTTCTACTTGTTTCATCA
>NZ_JBYTCJ010000004.1:0-168681 GCF_058790155.1 Neobacillus sp. FW104-15D2 | reverse complement strand
CAAAACTTCTACCTCTTTTCGCAAAACTTCTACTCCTTTTTCCCAAACTTCTACTTTTCATACTAAAAAGACCGGCCCTAGCCGGTCCCCTCACATATGTTCTTCCCTATTGAAAAGAACTTCTACTTGTTTCATCAAAACTTCTACCTCTTTTCGCAAAACTTCTACTCCTTTTTCCCAAACTTCTACTTTTCATACTAAAAAGACCGGCCCTAGCCGGTCCCCTCAAATAGGTTTAGATTTTTCACTTTCTTATCCTGCAAATAAAAGAGCCGAAGCCCGCTTGTTAGCGGCTTCAGCTCTTTACACCTTCTTGTTCCTGTATGAGTTTTTCCGTTCGCAGACGGTCTCGCTGCAGAACTGGTTTCAGGTATTTGCCTGTATAGGATCCTGGTACTTCAGCCACCTTCTCAGGTGTACCGGATGCAATAATAGTACCTCCCTTGTCCCCGCCTTCTGGTCCAAGGTCGATAATATAATCAGCCGCCTTGATAACATCCAGATTGTGTTCGATTACAAGGACTGTATCTCCATTTTCAACGAGACGCTGGAGAACTACCAGCAAACGGGAGATATCATCCACATGAAGGCCTGTTGTCGGCTCATCCAAAATATAGAATGACTTTCCTGTTGAACGGCGGTGCAGTTCGGAAGCAAGCTTAACACGCTGCGCTTCCCCTCCGGACAAAGTTGTTGCGGGCTGGCCAAGAGTAATATAACCGAGCCCTACATCATAAATAGTTTGCAGCTTTCGGGCAATTTTAGGGATATTCTCGAAGAACTCGAGTGCATTCTCAACAGTCATATCCAAGATATCCGAAATGTTTTTGCCCTTGTATTTTACTTCAAGCGTTTCCCTGTTGTATCGTTTCCCGTGGCAAATCTCACATGGAACATATACATCGGGCAGGAAGTGCATTTCAATTTTTATAATCCCATCACCACGGCAGGCTTCACATCGGCCACCCTTTACGTTAAAGCTAAAGCGGCCCTTCTTATAGCCGCGCACCTTCGCTTCATTCGTAGAAGCAAAAACATCGCGGATATCGTCAAATACACCTGTATAAGTGGCTGGATTGGAACGCGGTGTCCGGCCGATAGGAGACTGGTCGATATCGATTACCTTTTCAAGGTGCTCGATTCCTTTAACTTCCTTGTGCTCACCAGGCCTTGTTTTTGCGTTATGAAGTTTCTGAGCAAGTGACTTATGAAGTATTTCATTAATCAGCGTACTTTTACCAGAACCGGAAACTCCCGTAACGGAAATAAACATTCCAAGCGGAATTTTCACATTCACATTGCGGAGGTTATTTTCCGATGCTCCTTTAATCTCAATATAGCGGCCATCCGCCTTGCGTCGTTCAATTGGCAGGGGAATGAATTTTTTACCGGCAAGATATTGCCCTGTCAGAGAGTTCGGATCTTCCATTACCTCTTTCGGCGTTCCTGCAGAGACAATTTCACCACCATGCACACCGGCGCCAGGTCCGACATCAATCAGGTAATCAGCAGCAAGCATCGTATCTTCATCGTGCTCAACCACAATCAATGTATTTCCGATATCACGCATATTTTTCAACGTGCCAATCAGCCGGTCATTATCCCGCTGATGCAGACCGATTGAAGGCTCATCCAAAATATACAATACACCCGTCAGCCTTGAACCAATCTGGGTGGCTAGCCTGATCCGCTGTGCCTCTCCTCCCGAAAGTGTCCCGGCAGCGCGGCTCAAAGTCAGGTAATCCAGACCAACATTTATCAAAAATCCAAGGCGCTCCTTGATTTCTCTAAAAATCAGGGTGGCAATCTTCATTTCTTTTTCGGTCAGCTCGAGCCCATCAAAAAAGTCATTTGCATCCTCAATCGATAGGGAGGTTACCTGAGAAATATGAGTTCCAGAGATTAGAACGGCAAGGCTTTCTTTTTTCAAACGGTAGCCTTTACAGGTTGGACATGGCTGCTGAGCCATATATTTTTCCATCTGCTCACGAATCCAGTCAGAGCCTGTCTCTTTAAAACGGCGCTCCACATTGCTGAGAACTCCTTCAAATACGATATAGCCATCCTTTACCTGGCCAAAATCATTTTGATAGCGGAAGTGAATCCTTCTGCCTTCAGAGCCATAAAGAATTTTATCCAGCTGGTTTTTCGGAAGATTTTTGACAGGAACATCCATGTCAATTCCGTATTCCTTACATACTGCCTTCAGCAGCTGCGGGTAATACTGTGAGCTTGTCGGTTCCCATGGAGCAATTGCATGCTGATTCAGCGTTAGCTCCTTATTTGGGATAACAAGGTCTGGATCGACTTCAAGCTTTGAACCAAGACCATCACATTCCGGGCAGGCTCCATACGGGCTGTTGAAGGAGAACATCCGCGGCTCAAGCTCTCCTATTGAAAAGCCGCAGATTGGACATGCATGGTTTTCACTGAATAAAAGCTCTTCCTCACCCATCACATCCACTATTACATTACCTTCGCCAAGGCCTAGGGCGCTTTCAAGTGAGTCTGCAAGCCTGGATGCAACACCCTCCTTCACCACAATACGGTCAACGACCACTTCGATAGAGTGCTTCTTATTTTTTTCAAGCTCAATGTCGTCACTAAGGTCTAACATTTCTCCATCAACCCGTACACGTACATATCCTTGCTTTTTAATCTCATCAAAGACTTTTACATGCGTACCCTTTCTTCCCGAAACAACCGGTGCAAGAATCTGCATTTTTGTCCGTTCAGGGTATTCCATGATCCGGTCCACCATCTGTTCAATCGTTTGTGAAGATATTTCAATGCCATGGTTCGGACACGTCGGTCTTCCAACTCTGGCAAATAGCAATCTTAAATAGTCATAAACTTCTGTTACCGTCCCAACCGTTGAGCGCGGGTTGCGGCTTGTTGTTTTCTGGTCTATTGAAATCGCAGGTGACAGCCCTTCAATTGCATCGACATCCGGTTTGTCCATTTGTCCAAGGAATTGCCGGGCATAAGCAGACAGCGATTCAACGTAGCGGCGCTGCCCTTCTGCATAAATAGTATCAAAGGCTAGCGAGGACTTTCCGGAACCGGAAAGTCCTGTCAGCACAACAAGCTTATCTCTCGGAATTGTGACATCAATATTTTTTAAATTGTGAGCTCTGGCACCTTTGACAATCAGTTTATCCATCGCCATGTTTACGTCATCCTTCCGCTTTCAGCTCAAATAACAAGTCACGAAGTTCAGCAGCTTTTTCAAAATCAAGCGCTTTGGCCGCGTCCTTCATTTCTTTTTCCATATTCATAATCATGCGTTCTTTTTCTTTCTTTGACATCTTGCCAAACTTGGCAGATGGTTTGTACTCTTCCTGCTCCTCGGCCGCGTGGGTCGCACGAATCGAATCCCGTATACCCTTTTGAATGGTCGTAGGAGTAATGCCATGCTTCTCATTGTATTCTTCCTGTATCACACGGCGCCTTTTTGTTTCACTTATAGCCAATTCCATCGAATTGGTCATGCGGTCTGCATACATGATTACGTGACCGTTAGAATTCCGCGCGGCACGTCCGATGGTCTGAATCAGTGACCGTTCGGAACGGAGGAATCCTTCTTTATCGGCATCTAAAATTGTCACAAGTGATACTTCCGGTATGTCGAGGCCTTCCCTTAGGAGGTTGATTCCGACAAGAACGTCATATTTGCCGAGGCGGAGTTCACGAATAATTTCAATCCGCTCCAGCGTCTTAATCTCAGAGTGAAGATACTGTACTTTGATACCGATTTCCTTTAAATAATCTGTCAGGTCCTCGGACATTTTTTTCGTAAGGGTGGTCACAAGAACGCGTTCATTCTTTTTAACTCTATCTTGAATTTCACCAATTAAATCGTCAATCTGACCCTCAATCGGCCTGACCTCAATGTTTGGATCAAGCAGACCAGTCGGCCGGATAATCTGTTCTACCATCACTGGTGTATGCTCTATTTCATACGGGCCAGGCGTTGCTGAGACATAAACAATTTGATTGACATGCCCTTCAAATTCATTGAAGGTCAGCGGACGGTTATCCATGGCCGATGGCAGGCGGAAACCGTGGTCCACAAGCACCTGCTTACGGGCCTGGTCACCATTAAACATTCCCCGAATTTGCGGAATGCTAACATGGGACTCATCGACCACAATTAAAAAATCATCCGGGAAGTAATCAATAAGTGTGTAAGGTGTAGATCCCGGGGGCCGGAGTGTCAGGTGGCGAGAGTAGTTTTCGATACCGGAACAGAAACCCATTTCTCTCATCATTTCGAGATCATAGCGGGTCCTTTGTTCAATCCTTTGTGCTTCAAGAAGCTTTTCTTCTGAACGAAGAACCTCAAGACGTTCCTCTAATTCTTTTTCGATATTCTGGATAGCAATCTGCATTTTCTCTTCGCGTGTAACGAAGTGGGAGGCCGGGAAGATGGCTACGTGATCCCGTTCACCAATAATTTCACCGGTTAAGGCATCCACTTCACGAATACGATCGATTTCATCACCGAAAAATTCTACACGCATACAGTGCTCATCACGTGATACCGGGAAAATTTCGACTACATCTCCCCGCACCCGGAATGTTCCACGCTTAAAATCTATATCATTCCGTTCATATTGAATATCAACTAAACGATGCAGCAGCTGATTGCGCTCAATTTCCATACCGGTACGAAGCGATACGACCATATCACGGTATTCTTCGGGAGATCCCAAACCATATATACAACTCACACTCGCGATGATTATGACATCCTTCCGTTCAAACAGCGAAGATGTGGCTGAGTGGCGGAGTTTATCGATTTCATCATTAATGCTCGCATCTTTTTCAATAAATGTATCAGTCGAAGGCACATAGGCCTCTGGCTGGTAATAATCATAATAACTGACAAAGTATTCAACCGCGTTGTTCGGGAAAAACTCTTTGAATTCGCTATAAAGCTGGCCTGCCAGCGTTTTGTTGTGCGCGATTACCAGGGTAGGCTTATTGATTTCTTTAATAACATTGGAAATCGTAAACGTCTTCCCTGTACCTGTAGCACCAAGCAAGGTCTGGTGCTTCTTATTTTCGCGAATTCCCTGTACCAGCTGCTTGATTGCTGCCGGCTGGTCCCCTTGTGGCGAATACTTCGAAACTAATTCAAATTGGTCCTTCACAAAACATCCTCCTGTTACTGGATTTCATTTAGAGCATGGTTCATTAAACCTGTTTTCGGACCCTCTGTGCTGCCATGCTATATTAAAAAGATGCGCGCCTGCCTAGCGACGCAAATCTTACCTTATAAGTCAAAAAGTTCATATCACCATTCTACCACAAACTCCCTATTACAAACCAACAATATGCGAACTTACATTCGCAAAAACCTTTTTTCAGTTATTTTAAGGGGCTTTTCCACAACTATCCGGATTTATTGTTGCTTTTTACTGCTTTTATGAGGCTCTTTATCGGAAAAAAATATAGCCTGCCGGTTTTGAACCAGCAGGCTATCTTCAGGAGCGGCTTTCGCTTTTTCTGGGCTTCATTTTAGAAGCCAGCCAAAAGCCTGCCGTTAAGGAAAAGGCATCAATAATGATTAGTGTCATGGTGTTTGTGTACCCTTTATAAACAGATGTGGCAATTAATGCAACGGTTAAAATAAGTGCAATTACTCGGTTATAGCACACGCGGGTAAACAGCAGGACAAGCAGGCCAGGCAGCAGGAGTGCCGCCAAATATTTGATAAACAAGTGAAAACACCTCATTATTTTCAGGTCTGTTAACTCATTCTAAAAACTTATCCTATAATTTGCAACTGTCAAATTATAAATATTATAGATTTTAATTTTAAATGGAACTCCTAAACACTTCTAGTCTTTACCATGTTTAGGAAATCTTTAAAAGTGTATAGAAAAGTAAGGAAACTCCCCTTATGATCAGAAATCCGAAAAATGGCTGACGAATATACCTCTTAAGTTATAATACTCCAATCTTACTAGATGGCGGTGATTTAAAATGAAAAACCAAGGCTATTCAAAGGAAGAAGTACTTCGAAATCTTGAAGAGGATATTGCTAAATGTAAAAAGCAGATAGAAGAAACTGTCCACGATGCAAGATTAGACGACATTTCAAAGAGTTTGTCCCAGAATCTTACCTCTCTAGAAATAGTGGCAAATTCCAAGCAGGTTAACTATCCAGTCATTGATTCTGAAGCACTCCATAACTATCTAATAGATTATGACCTAAAAAAGCCTATTAGCGACGGAAATTACTATAATGTCGTAAGCTTTGACGAGTAATAAACCAAAAGCCCCTGTTTTTAACAATTTGGGGCTTTTTCTTATTAGATTTGAGATTGTGCTCTGTCGCTTTTTTAGACAATATGCACATATGAGCATATACTAATAAAGAGAGTTTTTAAAGGGGGTTCAAAGGATGGATGGGGATGAAAAAGGCTTTGAAAAATCTAAAATAAAATCATTAAACGAGGAGACTCTTTTTATGGTTTCCCAAACCTTTAAGGCATTAGCAGACAGTACAAGAATTAAAATCCTCTACTTATTATCCCAAAAGGAATGCTCGGTAAATGAGATTGCAGAGGAATTGGGACTGCATCAATCAACTGCTTCCCATCAATTAAGCTTTTTAAAAAATCTTCGGCTTGTGAAGTTTAAGCGGGAAGGAAATACTGTTTATTATTCACATGACGACCAGCATATCCTGGATCTTCTGCAGCAAGCCATCGACCATGCATGTCATAATTAGTTTTTTAGGAGTGATTTTTCATGTCACATAATCATAATCATGGGGGGCATGGACATAACCATGAACCGGCAAATTACGGATTAGCATTCGGGGTGGGGATCATCCTGAATACCATTTTCATTATTATAGAAGCTGTTTATGGAGTTATTGGTGACTCCTTGGCACTGCTTGCGGATGCTGGACATAATTTGAGTGATGTCCTCGGTCTGATAATTGCCTGGATTGCCGTTTGGCTTGGCAAAAAAGGACCTTCCGAAAAAAGGACCTATGGATTTAAAAGAAGTTCCATTTTAGCGGCTTTATTCAATGCGGTTTTCCTCTTAGTCGCTTTAGGGGCCATTGCATGGGAAGCCATACAGCGTTTCTCCTCTCCTCAGCCGGTTGAAGGGAAAACTGTCATCATTGTCGCCATAATCGGGATAATAATTAACACTATTACTGCATTGCTCTTTATGTCAGGACGGAAGAACGATTTAAATATCAGAGGTGCATTTATGCATATGGCTGCAGATGCCCTTGTATCCCTCGGTGTTGTCGTGGCAGGTTTTATCATGCTTTGGACAGGTTGGGAATGGCTCGATCCCACAGTCAGTCTGGCGATTGCCATTGTCATTTTCTTTGGAACGTGGGGCCTTTTAAAAGAATCCCTTAATCTTTCCCTGGACGCTGTTCCTGAAGGATTGAACATTAAGGCGATTAAAAGTTACCTTTGTGAAATACCGACTGTTCTGGAAGTTCACGATTTGCATGTTTGGGGAATGAGTACTACGGAGGCGATCATGACAGCACATATCGTTCGTTCCACTATAGAGGATAACGATGAATTGCTGAAAAGGATAACCAAAGAGCTCCATGATCAATTTGGTATTGAACATACTACCATTCAAATTGAAAAAGGAACATTCAACTGTTCCCAGCAGCCCGATACTACCATCTAAATCACAAAAACAGCAATCCACAACCAGGATTGCTGTTTTTTCTTCATGTTAACTACGATACATTCTCCGAAACAGTTTTGGCCCTCCAGACGGGTAGTTTATCTTCACTTTCCTATAGAGAGCCTCTATTAACATTAATATGGTTATCCATACATTATTCCCTTACTTTTAAAAGGCGCAAACCGTTTAAAGTGACAAGGAGAGTGGTCCCCATGTCTGCAAAGATGGCAATCCATAAAGTAAGCCAGCCTGGAATCACGAGCAGGAGGGCAATCACTTTGATAACCAGAGAAAAGGTTATATTTTGCTTTATGATGGTTAGGGTTTTTCTGCTTAATTTGATTGTAAAAGGCAGCTTCCGAAGATCATCGTTCATCAGTACAATATCAGCCGTTTCAAGTGCGGTATCCGACCCGGCGCCGCCCATAGCAATCCCTACCGCTGCAGTGGCTAGTGCCGGAGCATCATTGACTCCGTCTCCTACCATGGCCACACTGCCATAATCCCTTTGCAGTTCTTTGATAAAATGAAGCTTATCCTGCGGCAGAAGTTCAGCTTTTACATCGGTCATACCGACTGTTTTCCCAATTGCCTCCGCAGCCGCATGATTGTCTCCAGTAAGCAGAATGGTTTTTTCGATTCCCTGATTGTAAAGCCGTGAAACAACCTCTTTGCTCGTGCCGCGAACTTCATCTGCAACCCCTGCAATGGCAAGAACCTCTTCGCGGTCGGCTATCGCCATCACGGTTTTTCCTTCCTTTTGGAGGCGCAGGAATTCGTCCCGAATGATAGGAAGAATAATCTCTGCAGCTTCCTTTTTTATCATTTTTAAATTACCTACAAAATAATGCGTGCCATCTACTTTACCGGCAATCCCCATTCCTACAGTTGAAGTAAACTCTTCAACTTGCAGATCAGGAGCTTTTTCCGCAAATTTAATGATGGCAGAGGCAAGCGGATGCTTGGCACGGCTCTCCAGCGCTGCCATAACAGCCAGGATATGATCGCGGTTTTTTCTTTTTCCAAAAACAATAAAATCTGTTACTACTGGGATGCCATTTGTCAGAGTGCCAGTTTTATCAAAGGCGATGGCTTTTAAGGCTCCGGCTTCCTCCAGATAGTTTCCGCCTTTAATCAGCACACCGTTTCTGGCAGCATTGCCGATAGCGGTGACAATCGAAACCGGGGTGGAAACCACCAGAGCGCAAGGACAGCCGACGACGAGAACGGCAAGACCCTGATAAATCCACGTGCTCCAATCCCCATGAAATAGCAGTGGAGGAATGAGAGCGACTAGTGCTGCAATGATCATGATAGCGGGTGTATAGTATTGAGCAAACCGATCGACAAAGCGCTGGGAAGGAGCCTTTTCACCTTGGGCTTCTTCGACAAGGTGAATGATTTTTGCAATCGTTGTGTCTTCCGCAATTTTGGTCACTTTGATTTTTAGCAGTCCTTCTCCGTTAAGGGTTCCGGCAAAAACTTCATCGCCCTCCGATTTCGCCGCTGGTACAGATTCCCCTGTAATCGCGGCCTGATTGACAGCTGATGTTCCTTCCATTACAAATCCATCCATAGCGATCAGTTGGCCGGGTTTTACCAGCATGGTATCTCCAATTTCAATATCATCGGTTTGATGAATAACTTCTTTGCCGTTCTTTATGATGATTGCTTCCTTAGGGGCCATTTCCATTAAAGAGCTTATAGAATGGCGCGCTTTATCCATGGAATACCGCTCGAGCGCTTCACTGATAGCAAAGAGAATGACCACGACAGCACCTTCGCTCCACTGGCCAATAAGCGCAGCCCCAATAATGGCAAGGGTCATGAGAGTCCGCATATCGAATTGCAGTTTAGCTAGATTTCTCAGCCCAGTTTTAAAAAGAGGATAGCCTCCAATTAAAATGCTTGCAGCAAATGAAAGGATTCCGAGAAGGCTCTTCTCACCCGCTAAATACCCGATAATAATCATTAAAAAAGAGATTTCGAGCAATAAATACTTTTTCCAAAAAGGGACTTTTACAGTCGGACGCTGTTCCCCTTTTTCCGGCTGGATGATGAGCTTTTCAAAAGCTCCTGCTTCCTCCAGCTGTTTGATTTCTGTATTTCCGTATACCGTGAGTTTGGCAGCTCCAAAATTTACTTTTGCATCCAAAACACCATCCAGGTGTTTCACGTTCTTCTCGAACGTTGCGGCACAGCCTGCTCAGGACAAGCCCTGAATGCGGTATACGTGTTTTTCTGCAGTTTGAGAGTCTGTTATTGACATGGAGGTCACCTCTTTTCAATCGGCTCAGGCCGGCCGCTTAATTCCTGTTGATGGGCAAATGCCAGGTGAATCAGCTGTTTAACATGAACGTCATCAAGCGAGTAAAAAACCAGCTTGCCTTCTTTTCGGAATTTCGCCAGTCCCAGGCTTTTTAAATGCCTGAGGTGATGCGATGCAGTTGCTGTTGTTGCACCCACAATACTGGCAACATCACATACGCAAAGCTCTTCTTCTATTGTGAGGGCGTAGGCTATTTTCATTCGGGTTTCATCAGATAAAGCTTTAAAAATTTTGGAAACGTTACTAATATCATCAGGCTGAAGCAGCTTTTGAATACGCTCAACCTTGTCAGTATAAACGCAAGTAACCTCGCAAACATCATGTTCCTTCATTTTTTCACCCACTTATTCAAATGTTCGTTTGAATTTATCATATTCAAACCATGGTTTGAATGTCAATCTTTAATGGCGAATGTTTAAAAAAATACGATGAGAGTAAATGTAGAGATAAGTATATTATGAAAGGAAGTTGTTTTGTGGAAGAAAACGGACGTCCCTATCCCTTGCCTGAAACCCCAAGGATTATGACGCAAACCTGGGAAAACTTATTATTTATCCATTGGCCCGTGCCGGCAGAAAGCTTAAGAAATCTTATTCCTGAAGAGCTGGAGCTGGAAACCTACGATGGCACCGCATGGATTGGAATTATCCCTTTTCAGGTCACTCACCAGCGCGTCCGGAGAGTACCTGAAATTCCGCTTTTTAACACGTATTTGGAGCTGAATGTACGGACGTATGTAACACATAAAGGGGTAAAAGGGGTATTCTTTTTTTCACTGGACGCCAGTCATCCCCTTGCAGTCCTGGGGGCAAGGATACTTTCCCTTCCTTATAAAAATGCTTCCATGGATTTTGAGAAAAAAGAGGAGATCATTCACTTTGAAAGCAAACGCGTTTTGAGCACTGATACTCCCGCCAAGTTTAAGGCGATCTACAGGCCAGTATCACCTCCTAAAGAGTCGGTGCCGGACAGTCTTGAACAATTTCTATATGAACGGTATGTCTTATTTACAAATGTCGCCGATGAAATAGTGCGAGGTGACATTCTGCACGATCCATGGGAGGTAAGCAAAGCCTCGCTCGAGATTCATGAGAATTCCATGTCTCCCGTTGAACTCTCGAATAGAGAGCCACTTGTCCATTTCAGTCTCTCGAAAACTGTTTTTTTCTGGCCTTTTCAAAAGGCGTAGAAAACGTATCCTGGTTAGAAAAAAAGGGTGCGAATGAAAGGGGATATATTCATTCACGTGAGAAAAAGCGGAAAGAAAGTAGGGACTACATGACCGAAATCCTCTCCCGAAAGTAGGAACTATGTGACCGAACTAAAAAAGAGCCTCAGTGGCTCTTTTAGTTTTCTAAGCTTCTGCAATTGATAATAAAAAGGACATTTCACCGGCACCGCTCACATTGATAGGCAGCTCGATGGGGTTTTTTATGTTGTGGAGCGTTGTTTTTCCTTCGATAACAGTAGGCGGAGTAATATCCATTGATATTCCCTGCTGTGAGGCAAAGGTTGTCATATTTCCCGCCAACATATTGCCAAGCTCTCCGGTAAATGAAAAGAGCATTTCACCCTCAACCTTCATGCCGAACATGCTATTAGCAATTTCTCCAAATGTTGAAGGATCTGCTTTTAAAATCAACTGGCCCTTGCACTCCCCCGTCATTCCAATTAATACACCCAGATGGGAAGTGACTTCATTTGTCTGGGCCATTTTGGGCTTTTTTATCTCCACCTCAAGCGGGAGAACCGCTTTAATGGAGTGAATAGCCGAATTTAATAGTTTCGTAATCATGGTTGCATTGCTCATTGTTTGTTTTCACTCCATTATGACTATATTATTCTTCGCGAAAAGTGTCTTTTATTTTTTCTGCACTATTCGATAAATCATCCATATAAGCGGCGATTTGAACATTATCATCGCTGATTGTTTCAATAGTAGCACTCATTTCCTCAAGGCCTGCGGAGGATTGTTCAACAATCGCAGCCAGCTCATTAGTGGAAATTTCAACATCGGAAGCTTTTATTTTTACATCCTTAACAAGACTTTCGAAGCTTTGGAACTTGCTGTTCAGCTCGAGCACTGTCTCATTTAGTTTGTCAAAAGATGCTGCGACATCATTGGTTGTACCCAGACTCTCACTGACCTTTTTCTCACTTTGAGCCATTTTTTCAAGTGCAGTTAGGTTGGTTTGGTTAACCTCCGCTAAATTACGGGTGATATTTTCGGTTGTTAAATTTGTCGTTTCAGCGAGTTTGCGGATTTCTTCGGCAACTACGGAAAATCCTCTTCCTGCCTCTCCTGCTCGTGCCGCTTCAATGCTTGCATTAATGGCGAGAAGATTGGTTTGTGAGGTAATATCCTTAATCGTATCGGCAAATCCGTTTGTCTCCTGAATCTTGCTTGTCAGGCTTCCAAATGTAGAATTAAGCTCTGTAATGATTTGCTTTAAATCATCCATTACAGTCTGAAGTACAGTCATTTTCTCTTCGCCATTTTGAGCAATAGTACGCGCAGTTTCAGTTTCCTGGTAGAGCTGGTCGGTGACGATTTCCATATCATTCATAGCCACTACTGTTGAACGGGAATTTCCAGCGATAGCAGAAACTTGTTCACTTTGTGACATGCTTCCTGCTGCCACTTCACTTACAGCCGTTTTCATTTCAAGCTGTGCTCCGGTATTATGTTGGATTTGCTTGTTAATGCTGTCAATACGTTCCGCCATTTGAGAAACTTCCTGCTCTAGCAGTGCCTTTTGGGCCTGTTTCTCATCTCTGCTTTTTTCTGATGCGATTAGGAGGCTGCCAACCTGGATATTTTGCTCTTTATTAAATTTCACCAGCATAAACAAAGAGAGTCCGGTTAGAAGGTAAGTAAGCAGTCCGCTTGGAAAAGCCAATCTTGTGGCCTCGTCCATAGCAAAAATAAAGTTCATAATTAAAGTGGCCAGTCCAAGGGTAGAACCCAAAACGAAAGTGGTTGTGGTCAGCTGAATAACGGAATAAACCTGCAGGAACGCAATAATCTGGTAGTTGGGTACGTTTCCTCCTCCCACAACAATTGTCCATATTGTACAAAAATAAATGACGATGATACTTAAATGTGGAAAGAGATTATCTTTTTTCAGGATCTTTCCCAGGATAAAATACAGACCGGCAAAAACAGCCATTTCTGCACCATAAACCCATAACTGAAAGGTTAAATGGTTCATAATGTTATATCCCTCTCCAACAGCAAGGGATATTAAAAAGGTAACAAGTATTACCAGATTCCGAGCCTTAAGGCTCTTAAATTCCATTTGTTTAATTTCATCCATTGACAGCAGCCCCTTATATTTCTTTAGCTAAATATTTCATTATATATATCGGCAAAAATTGTCGAAATTTTATTTTGAAAATATTACCTGTTAAGTTACTTAAATCCAAATAATTGAGTATTAGGTAGAAAGCGGATTTTCTGGTGACAAAATTTACTCCACCTGCTTTTCGCTTACCTCTCTTTGAAAGGACCGTTCTCTTTAAGGCAGCTTTCACTCCACCCTTTAGGAGAGAAAAACCACATTAATATTCCTCTTCTTATCAGCAGTAAGAGGAGCGTGTTCAGCAAAATAGGCATAGTGAAACGGCAGCCCTTTGCCGGAAACTGGCTGAATGACCGCAGATTCGGACTGGAACTGCCTCTGATTTACCTATACTGTCCGAATGAACCCCGGATTCGGACTGGAACTCCCTCTGATTTACCTATGCTGTCCGAATGAACCCCGGATTCGGACTGGAACTCCCTCTGATTTACCTATGCCGTCCGAATGAACCCCGGATTCGGACTGGAAACTCCCTCTGATTTACCTATGCTGTCCGAATGAACCCCGGAGTTTGGAACAAGAGGCGCGATACCATTTTTCAATTCTTTGCCGTTTCGTATGAACTATGTTAACTTATACCAAATATGAGATAAAAGGATATATTCATTAGTGCTAAATTAATACTAAACGCAAATTTGATTTAGTAATTCATAAAAGAAAAAAGAAGGGGGACCATTGATATATGCCATGGCAGATAAAAACCAGAAGAGTAGAAAAAATTGATCGGTTTGAAATTACGATAGATAGGGTTATTGTCCCAAATGGGGAAGAAAAGCCGTTTTCTTTTGTAAACTTTACCAAGGGTGTTTGCGTATTGCCTATTAACACTGACAATCAGATTATATGCCTTAAGCAATACCGGCACGCGATCGAAAGCTGGCAATGGGAACTGCCTGCCGGAATGCTGGAGGCAAACCGGGACCCTCTTGATATGGCAAAACAGGAGCTTCAGGAGGAAACAGGATACAGTGCAGACGAGTGGATTAGCCTTGGAAGCTTTTATCCTTCACCCGGCTCAACCAGCGAGGAAATCTTTCTATTTGCTGCAAAGGGGCTTTCAAAAGGAGAACAAAACCTTGAAAGCAGTGAGCAAATTATCCTTCACGAATTACCTTGGGATGAGGTTATTAAGTTAATTGCCGATGGCGAATTCCAGCATGGTGCAGGGCTGGCAGCTTTTGCAAGATATATTTCTCGAAATAGCTAAAAACCAGAAGAGCCAAGGGCTGAATGCCCTTGGCTCTTCCTCGAAAAATTCCAGGTGGTAACAGGAATTATCTCTTTAGCAAGACTTCTTCTTCATACTTTAATACATGTTCCAGCCAGGTTTCTCTTATTGGGACACCCATAGTTTCGCAGTAGTAGTCCCAGATGGCACCGAATGGATAGGTCTTAAATTCTTCCATAAGGGCTAGTCTTTCGGTGAAGTTACCATTTTCCTGTAATTGCTTGAGATACCCATTAGGTATTAGCATCGCATACAGCAATGCTTTAATCATATTTCGGGTGCCAATGACCCAGGCAGCAACCCGATTGATGCTTGCATCAAAGTAATCGAGCCCGATAATCACACGATTTAATGCGTCATTTCGAACAATCTCAAGTGCAATTTCCTTCAGTTCATCATCCAAAACAACTACATGGTCACTATCCCAGCGAACAGGTCTCGAAACGTGGAGGGCAAGATTATCAAAATAAAGAAGCATGGAGGATATCTTATTCGAAACGGTTTCTGTTGGATGATAATGCCCAGTATCAAGCAGGCAAATTTTATTGTTTTTCAAGGCATAGCCAAGATAAAATTCATGGGAACCGACAACGTATGCTTCCGATCCAATGCCAAATAACTTACTCTCAACGGCATCAAGATTATATTTACTATCCACCTCGGCTGCAAAAATTTTATCCAATGAATCTTTTAATCTTTGTCTTGGGCCCAGACGGTCACTGGGGATATCCTTATATCCATCGGGAATCCATATATTTGTTAATGAAGGGATGCCGAGTTCTTTACCGAAATACTCACCAATTTTCCGGCTTGCAATACAGTGATTGATCCAAAACTCCCGAATTTCTTCATCTGGATGGGAAAGAGTCAGACCTTCCGCCGCCTTGGGATGGGAGAATAATGTCGGGTTAAAATCCAAACCAAGTCCATTAACCTTTGCCCAATTTACCCAGTTTTGAAAATGCTTCGGTTCAAGCTGGTCTCTTTCCACTACTTCTCCATTGGTTTCCCCATATATAGCATGCAAATTGATTCGATGCTTCCCCGGAATTAATGAAAGAGCTTTTTCCAGATCACTTCGTAACTGCTCAGGTGTCTGAGCTTTTCCTGGATAGTCCCCTGTTACATCAATCCCGCCGGATAACTCACTTGGATTAACCTCAAAGCCTCCTATATCATCACCTTGCCAGCAATGAATGGAAATGGGAACCTTTTTCAGTTTCTCCATTGCTGCATCAACATCTATTCCCCACTTTGAATAGACTTGTTTAGCAAACTCATAGCTTTGGACAACAGACATTTTCCATCCCCCCTCAATTTGTTACGATATTGGCAGGTAAGTATTTTTTTACTTCAAATGATTTATTTATTATTTTCCTAGCTTCCTTTTTATCTTTAATCTCACCAAGAGCAATGAATTGTGAAGTAAGATTTCCTACGGCTGTTGCTTCTGCAGGCCCCGCATAAACCTCTTTATTAGTAACATTGGCGATGAGCTGATTCAGAAACTCATTCTTACAGCCGCCACCAATTACATTAATTTTTCCGAAATTTTTCCCCAGAATATCTTCTATTTCTGCAACCGCACTCCTATAGCTTTCTGCTAAACTACCAAATACACATTTTGCTATTTCACCCGGAGTCATAGGTACGGGCTGCTGGGTTTCTAAACAATAATTATTTATTTCGTTTACCATGTTTTCCGGATTAAAAAAACGATTATCATTTACATCGATAATCCCTTTGTAATCCACCGCTTCTTTGGCCAATTCAATGAGTTCAATATAGGAGTATTCATAATTCCTCTTTACTTCCTCAAGTATCCAAAGGCCCATACAATTTTTCAAAAAACGATAACGTCCGTCCATACCGCCCTCATTGGTAAAATTGCATTCCATAGCCTTTTTGCTGTAAATTGGATAATCCAACTCCACACCAATTAAGGACCAGGTACCAGAACTGATATAAATCGCATCTTCCTCGGGAACAGCAAGTACAGCCGAACCTGTATCATGTGTAGCCGGAAGAATGACTTTCATATCAAAACCAATTTGAGAGACGACTTCTGGCGTCAAGTTTCCAAGCACGCTCCCAGGCTTTCGGATTTCTTGAAAAATTTCTTTATTCAATCCTAATAAGCCGATTATTTCATAATTCCAATTCTTCGAATGAACATTCACTAGCTGTGTGGAGGTCGCATTGGTATATTCATTTCCTTTCTTTCCTGTCAGCAAAAAATGGAAATAATCCGGAATCATTAAAAAGGATCTTGCTTTTTCCAAGATTGACTTGATGGAATAAAGCTGATAGATAGTATTAAACTTTTGAAACTGGATGCCTGTCTCGGAGTAAAGCTTTTCTTTCGGGCAAAGCTTGAAAACTTCCTCCATCACCCCATCCGTTCGCGAGTCGCGGTAGGAAACAGCTTCTGTTAAAGGCTGATTATTCTCATCCAGCAGTATAAAATCAACTGCCCATGTATCTATACCAATACTTTTCGGGTTAATCTTCTTTTTTCCGCATATCTTAAGGCCGGTTATAATTTCTTGAAAAAGTCTCTCTACTTCCCAGCAGTACACCTCGCCTTTTTTTACGATTTTATTTTCAAAACGATGAATTTCAGTTAGCTTTAATATCCCATTTTCCAAAACTCCTAAAATAACCCTGCCACTTGAGGCCCCGATATCAACAGCCAGACAGTTTACCACTCTATCACCCTATTTCAGATAAAATACTTCCCGAAGTGGTTGAATTGTATTTGGTACGTTAAAGTCAAAAGAGCCCTTTACCATTTTTGAAGTAATGGCATTCCAGCGGGTACAGGCATCGCTTTTGGCAATATAGTCAAAAGCTGCTTCGACATCATCGCACTCAAAGCAATAAAAAAATTGATTGCCGTTTTGAAAGATGGAATAATTTCTTATTCCGGCCTTGCTGTGCTCCTCCATAATTTCTCGCCAGGGGTTGAAATGCAAAGTGATATATTCATCTAAATACTCTTCTTTAATCTCCCATGTCCACGCGTATTTGCTGCTTTTCTCCATTACTGCCGCCTCCTTTTGCTATCTTGTAAAAGCGGCAGGAACACCGCCATCAACTGTTAACATGCATCCGGTAATTTTTTCGGATTTAGATGAAGCAAAGAAAGATATGGATTCAGCAATATCGCTTGGATAAATGTTCACCTGCAGCGCTGTCCGCTTGCGATAGTGTTCCTCCAGTTGATCAGGAAGAATACCATAAGCAGCCGCCCGTTCATTCCGCCAGCTTGAATCCCATATCGCTGATCCTTGAAGAACAGCATCGGGAAGGACTGAATTTACACGGATACCATATTCCCCGCCTTCTGCAGCAATACATCTGGCCAGGTGTGTTTCTAATGCCTTAACCGAACTGTACGCAGAAGCATTTTTTCCAGCATAAATGGAGTTTTTTGAACCGACGAAGACCATATTTCCACCAATGCCCTGCAGTTTCATTTGTTTAAAGGCTTCACGGGCAACTAGAAAATAACCGGTTCCCAAAACGTTTATATTTATATTCCATTCATCAAGTGTGGTCTCATCAATCCGGCTCGAGGTAGCAAGTCCGGCGTTATTCACAATAATATCCACACCACCATATGCCAGCACCGTCTGGGCAAAAGCAGCCTGAACCTGCGCTTCGGCGGTGACATCCATCTTAATTGCAATTGCACGATTCGCACCATATTTCTCGTTAATTTCCGCTGCAACCTTTTCTGCCCCTTCGATATTCAGGTCCGCGACCGCCACATGGGCCCCATCCGAAGCAAATCTGCGGCAGGTTTCACTTCCTATTCCGCCTGCTCCGCCGGTCACGAAAGCCACTTTTCTTGAAAACTCAGCTTCTGGTGAAGCAAGAGTTAATTTATACAGTTCCAGTGGCCAGTACTCTACATTGTAGGATTCATTTTCGCTTAAGGAGACAAAGCTTCCCAGGGTGGTTGAGCCCTTCATAACAGCAATCGCCCGGTGATATAAAGCCCCACTTACCCGTGAATTGCCAGCATCCTTACCTGTGTTAACCATGCCGATTCCGGGAATAAGAATGACCCGTGGGGCAGGCTCAAATATTTTATCTCCTTCATTTTTATTTTTCTCGAAATATTCCCGGTACTGTTCTTTGAAGCTGACAATGCCTTCATTAATACCTGCAATTAATCCATCTATATCCATTAATTGCGGATCCCAATTTATAAATAGAGGTTTGCGTTTTGTATGTACAAGGTGGTCAGGGCAGGCAGCACCTATTTGAGAAAGCTCCGGCGCATCATGGCTATTCACATATTCCAGCACGTCCTCACCGCGATCATAGGTTAAAATCATTTTCTTTTCTTCACTTACTGCTCCACGGATAATGGGCAGCACTTTTGCCAAAATACCTTTTGCTGCTTCCTCGTTAAGAGACTCATATTTTTGACCGCCAAAGACAGTGTCTGGGTTTATTCTTTCTTTGATAAACTCTTCTGCTTCATTAATGATGGTAATTGTTTTGTTATAACACTCTTCTGAACTTTCTCCCCATGTTACAAGACCATGTTTTTCCATTAACACTAGCTCTGCACGCGGGTTGTTTTTTACACCTTCCGCAATTAATTTGGAGAGGGCAAAGCCTGGCCTTAGATACGGAACCCAAACAAATCGCTGTCCGAAAATCTCTTCAGCAATCTCCCTGCCATTATCGGTGCAGCAAATGCTTATAATGGCATCGGGGTGGGTATGGTCCACATGCTTAAAAGGGAGGAAAGCATGAAGCAGGGTTTCAATGGAGGCTCTCGGATGGCTGCTGTTTATCATGCAATGTGACAGATAGGCTACCATCTCTTCATCTGACATTTCAACCCTCTCAAATAAAGGATGGATATCCTCAAGATTTAGCCCTGTAAAATTCCGTTCCTTCATTGTCGCCAAATCAGAGCCGCTGCCTTTAACCCACATAACCTCAATTTCCTGACCCCGAAAGTCCCTGGCAACTGTCTTCATAGAGGTATTCCCTCCGCCCCAATTGCAAACTGCCCGGTCCGTCCCAATCAAATTGGAACGATAGACTAACTCTTCCAATCCTTTGGCTTGAGTAGCTTTTTCCTGATTCCAAAGATTCTTAACCATTATGATTCCTCCTGTTCTCAAAACTTCAATCCATTGAAAAACGAATCCAGTAAAAAATCGGATTCGTTTTATTCGATAAATTACGTGTGGTAACAGAAATTGGAGAGAGCGGCACTTACCCTTTCACCGATCCCTGTGTCATGCCTTCAACAATGTATTTTTGCGCAAATGCAAATAGAATCAATGTTGGTATGACAGATAAAACGGTGGCGGCCGACATGGAGCCCCAGTCGATATCAAATTTTGTAATAAATGAGTTCATGGCGACCGGTATGGTTTTCGCTTCTTCCTTATCGATAAACATAATCGCAAGAAACAGTTCGTTCCAGCACTGTACGAAGGCGAAAATGAAGGTGGCGGCTATTCCCGGGAGCATGACAGGAATGATGACTTTGAATAAGGCAGCCATTCTTGAACAGCCATCAATCATCGCAGCCTCCTCCAGGCTTGGCGGAATCCGTTCAAAGAAGCCTTTCATAATAACGGTACAGAATGGAACCATCATAACGGTATACATAAGCATCAGTGATGGCAGTTTATTGAGAAGCTCGAGCTTGGACATTAACAGGTATAACGGTGCCAGTCCAATAAATATGGGAATCATTTGTGTAATAAAAAAAGCCATAATCACTTGGGTCTTGCCTTTAAACTCAAACCGGGCAAGTACATAACCGCTCAGAGTCGCAATGATCAGAGAGCAAAAGCCCGCAACAATGGAGAGGATTAAACTATTGGTGATATAAATATTGAAGTTGGATATTTTGAAAATATTAATATAGTTATCAAGCGTAATCGTTTCCGGCCAATAACGAATAGGGAAGGTAAACATTTCCCGGCTGGGTTTTAAGGACGTAATGAAAATCCAATAAAGCGGAAACACGGTAAAGACAAGAAACAATGATAAAAAAACAACCTTCAAAAGCAGCGGCCAATTTATTTTTCTTGCCATTTAAAAATCACCCGCCTTATTAAACTTTGTTGCCATTAGATAAAAAATAGAAAAAAATAGCAGAAGCAAAATTAAAATGACACCGACAGCCGCCGCCTGGCCGTAGTTTTGACCCATAATGAGTTTTTCTAGCATATAGGTCGATAAGATATGGGTAGAACCGGCAGGTCCGCCATTGGTCAGCGAATAAATCAAATCAGGAAAGTTCAAAATCCAAATCACGCGCAGCAAGGTCGTTACAATCAGAGTTGGCAGAATATAAGGAATCGTAATACTGAAAAGCTGCTGGTGGTAATTTGCGCCATCCATCTTTGCTGCTTCGTATAATTCATCAGGAATAGACTGCAGGGCCGCCAAAATCATAATGGCAAAAAATGTAATTCCGTACCAAACGTTGGCGACAATAACTGAAACCATGGACCAGGTTGGATCTGCTAAAAAAGGGATCGCGTTGTCAATAATATGCATCCTGAGCAGGAGGTCGTTGATGACGCCCGCCTGCCCATTCAGCATCCAGCGCCAAATCAATCCAATCAAAAAACCAGACATCGCCCATGGAAAAAAGATAAATGCCTGATAAATTCCTCTTCCCCGGAACTTCCTTCTTAATAATAGAGCAACGATGAAGCCGATCAGCAATTGCGGAATCAAAGAAAAAAAGACCCAATAAAAGCTGTTTCCGAGCGACTCTTTAAAAGTATCCTCGGCCAGAACCGCTTTGAAATTTTCTAAGCCAATAAACTTGATATCTGTTAAGTCGAAAAGTGAATAATTTTGAAAGGCCATTACGACCCCTTTGAACAAGGGATAATAAATAAAAATAGATACAAGTACTATAGCGGGCAGCAGACAAAGAAAAATAAAAAGTCCATGCTTAGAGACAGAAAACGTTGGCAGACCTCGCTGTGCCTCGGACTGTTGAATTTGCGTTTTCACGTTTCATTTACTCCCTTCGAAAAAAAAGAAATGGGGGCAGAGGATGAATAGCACTGCCCCCCTCGTACTCTATTTTTTATTAGCTTTTTCTTTTTTCCAAAAATCAGTCCATTTGGCTAGGGCATCCTCTTTCGTAAGCTTTCCTAATAGGAGCGCCTGAATGTCTTTTTCAGCCATTGACCTGTATTCTGCATACCCTTTATACTCAACCGGGCGGTCAGCAATCAGGAACTCATCTGGCTTGGCATTCATTTTAATGTAAGAGCTAAAGTAGCCTTCCTTGAAGTATGGGTCATCCCCTGCACTTAAGTGAATTGGAATCAAAGAATTATTTTTAGCAAAATAAAGGTTTTGCTCTGGGCTGGATAAGAAAGCAACAAGCTTCCACGCTTCTGCTTTATGTTTCGAGAAAGCACCAATTCCCCAGCCAGCTGTACCTGCCGGCTGTTGAGCTACACCAGACGGAGTTCCTTTTGGAAGCGGAGCGGTAGCCCAAGTTCCCTTTTTCATGTTTTGATCTGCCGTTACAATAACCTCTGGGTCCTGAATCAGCATAGCAGTCATGCCGGATGTGAAGCCCTGAACCATTTCCGGATAGCTCCAGCTGACTGAATCAGGCGGTGATGCTTTTTTATAAAGATTCACAAAAGTATCAAGAACCTGCTTAGCTTCCGGAGTATCGAACATTACATTACCATCAGTTGTGAAATAAGCATCCTTTGGAGCAATCTTCTTTCCAAGATAGGACCATGTCATGAATTCAATATAATCCGGTGAACCGGCACCACCCCTGAAGCTGTAGCCGTAACGGTTTTTCTTAGGATCAGTCAATTTTATGGCATCATCCACAAGCTCATCCCATGTCTCTGGGGCCTTCAAGCCGGCCTCATCGAACCAGTCCTTTCTGTAGAACAGGGTCTTTTCATAAACTCCATAAGGAATATAATAGGGTTTATTATCAACAGCTGTAGCTCCGTGTTTGATCGTTTCGGTTAATGTATTCCAATCATTCCACTTGGTTGTATAAGGGGAGAGATCTTCGATAAATTTATTATTGGAGAAGTTTTTAACCGTTTGCTCACGAACTTCCAGGACATCGATATCCTCTTTTGCCATCAGCATTTGTGAAATCTTTTCATCGGCGCTCTTAAGAGGCGGGGAAATTAGTTCTACCTTAATCTTAGGATTTTCTTTTTCAAACTTGTCGAGCATTTCTCTTAAGAGCTTTGTTCGGGCAGGGCTTGTAATACTTTCTACCATCCGAAGCTTTACTTTCCCATCGTCGCTTTTAGATTTGCTCGTTGTTGAACTGCTGCAGCCAGCGATGATGCCCATAAACAACAGTAATGACATCCAAATGACAAATCCTTTTTTTAAAAAAAGCATTCGTTTTTATCCCCCTTGTAAATCATTCTTTTTTATATAAAAGGTAATTCCCTTCTATACCGATTGTGGTTTAAGCTTTAATGCCGTATCCAAATCCTCCAGCAGTTCATCGACACTTTCCAATCCTACTGAAATGCGAACCAGGCCGGGATCCATTCCGCTTTTGATAATTTGCTTCGTGTTGTAGCCATAATTCGGCGAGATAACCAGACTCTCAAAACCGCCCCAGGAAACGCCAATCTGGAATTGTCTTAAGCTGTTAATAAATCCTCGCACCGATTCGAAAGAATTATTCGCAAGTTCAAAACTCATCAATCCTGAGTAACCCTTTAACTGCCGCTTGCCAAGTTCATAGTCTGGTGAACTAGGGAGTCCCGGATAATGGACCTTTTTTACAGCAGGGTGGCTCTCTAAAAAAGAAGCTACTTTCATGCCGCTTTCCTGATGTGCTTTCATCCGCAGCGGCAGGGTGCGAAGGCCACGCATCAACAACCACGCTTCATGAGGCGGCATTGCTCCTCCTAACAGTTGATATTCATGATAGAAAAGATGGTCCATGATTTCCTTGCTGGTAATTAAGGCCCCTCCCACAAGGTCGCTATGTCCTCCCATGTACTTTGAAACGGAATGAACGACAATATCAATTCCAAAAGTAATAGGATTTTGAAAAAGCGGGGTAGCCCAGGTGTTGTCAATGATCGTTTTAATCCCTCTACGCTTAGCTAAGACTGAAACCGCTTTCAAATCCAGAATTTTAAAAGTCATGGTAGTTGGGCTTTCCAGATAAATGATTTTTGTATTCGGCTGAATCAATGTCTCAATAATATCCATCTCCATGCTCGGGGTGTTCGTATGGGTAATTCCGAATTTTTCAAGATATCCATAAAATTTAGTGGTGGGGCCATAAATATTGCTGATACTTAAAACATGATCACCTGCCTTAAGAAAGGTCAAAATGGCAGAGGATATAGCTGCCATTCCTGACGAAAACAACTTACACCTCTCCCCTTTTTCCAAAGCGGCTATTTTTTTCTCTACTATCTCAACCGTTGGATTGGTTCCTCGCCAGTATAAATAGCTGCCCTGCTCATCCTTCATTGCCTTTGTGAGATCATCGAAATCTTTAAATACAAATAAGGAATTTTGATAGATTGGCGGTACTACGGCACCATGGAAACGTTCATATTCATCACCAAGATGTGTAACAACATGCTCGTCTGAAAAGTTTTGATTGGTCATTTTCTTTCCTTCTTTCCTATATTTTTCGGACAGTACTTTCTACGGTGTCTATTATTTTATTAAATTCCTGAAGCGCATAATCAGAGTCTCTTTGCATAATTCCATCCAGCAGGGTCCGATGAAAAGGCAGAGTATCTGCAAATATATGGTCTATTCCAAAGGGCTTGCTCCAAAGTTTGTTAAAGGTCTCTGAGACAGATTCCGCAACACTTTCTAAAAGCGGGTTGTGGGAGGCTTTATAAATTGCTTTGTGAAATGACCAGTCCTCTTCGGAAGGATCGCCCCCTTTTTCTTTTAAAAAGGCAATTTCCTTTAGAAGCCTATCCATTTCATCTATTTCCTGCGGTGTAGCTCTTTTTGCTGCCAGCTCGACGGCCTTTCCTTCAAGAGCCCTTCGAAGCTCGCTGATATGTAATAAATAATTCTTCTCCTCCTCAACAGCAATCTTTGCATTTATAATTAAGGAATCCCCTTCTTTTACAAAAATCCCTTTCCCATTCTGTACTTCAATAGCTTCTATACCTTCCAAATAGCGCAATGCCTCCCGTATACTTGACCGGCCAACGCCAAGAATATTAGTCAGCTCGGCAACTGAAGGAAGCTTACTGCCCTTTTTTAATTGATGATCGCTTATATATCTCTTAATCTCTTCTGCAATCATTTCATGCATCGGAACCTTCTTAATGGTCTTCATTACTTCCTCACCTTCTATTTGTTTTGGATAGTGCTTTATGACTGTCATCCTGTCTGATAGGTAAAGTCTATTCTGAATTTTTAAATTAATTCATCAAATCCGATAGTCAAATTCCCTCCTAATATGCGGAATTCTTACAGCAAATAACTGTCAATTAATTCTATATTTTTACAATTATTTTCTATAATCTATTCTTATAGATTGTTATTGGAGGGAACGCTATGAGGGATGCTATTCATATTGCAGAGAATACACCATATACTCTGCCCATTTCGGCAAATAACGAAGAAGTAGCAAATCTTAAAAAACCGGCGTATAAAGGTTTATTTACATGTACCTATTGTGAAGCAAAATTAAATCATGGATACGATATTCCTTTTACAGACGCGCTAAAGGTACATAATGAATTTGTTTTATGCAATCCGCCTCATGAGGAGTTGGAGCGGGAAACCTTTATAAAAAACAATGAAAGAATCTTATGGGAGATAGCAGAAGAAGTAGAGCTTAAAAGCAGGAAGAAGAACAACGTAAAGCAGCAAAGAAGCGAGGCTGAAGGAAATAAAAGAAAAGATTGATTCAAATAAAAACTCGCCGTACGTATCTTCATATGAAGATTTAAATAGACAATTAAAAAGAAGAATAGGACTTAGACAGCTACAGCAATTGGACCTTTGGAAAAATTATGTCCTTCGAAAATAGATCTCGGTAATTCGAATATTTTATGTCTAATTGTCGAAGAAAATAATGTAAACACAAATGCGAAGTTAAAGAGATTATTAGATGAAAGATAATATTAAAAAAAGGCATAAAGCGCAAGGGCTCTATGCCTTTTGGATAAATTTTTGGGTGATGCCTGTCACCCGATTTTAGATATGAGAGACTATTAATTCACAGTCCCCATCGAGTTTGAATTCCCCAAATCCCACAGGGATGATAAAATGGGTTCCTTTTTCCAATGAATAGGATTCTCGGTTGTGAAGAAGTGAACCCTCTCCTTTAATTACACTTAAAAGAAGGTACTGATCGTTAAAATCAAATGCAGCCTTTCCTTTAATATCCCACTTATAGACAGAGAAAAATTCTGCATTAACATAAGTTGTAATAGTTATATTTTCCTTCTCTTCAACCTTTGGATCGCTGGTTACTCCCTGATGCGGAACAGTAGTCACATCAATGGCTTTTTCAAGATGAAGGTCGCGGAGATTTCCGTTTTCATCCCGGCGGTCGTAGTCATATACACGATAGGTTGTGTCAGAACTCTGTTGTGTTTCGAGTACTAAGGTTCCTTCGCATAGTGCGTGAATAGTACCGCTTGGAACGTAAAAGAAGTCGCCAGGTTTAATTTTTACCCGGCGAAGCAGGTTATTCCACTTTCCTTCATTAATCATATGGATTAATTCTTCTTTTGTTTGTGCATTGTGCCCGAAAATCATATCGGCATCTTCTCTGCAATCGATGATGTACCAGCATTCCGTTTTTCCCAAATCTCCATTTTCATTAACCTTGGCATATGCATCATCCGGATGAACCTGAACAGATAAATCCATATTCGCATCCAATATCTTTGTTAAAAGTGGAAAAACATCTTCTTTCGGATTTCCAAAAAGCTCGGGATGCCCCCGCCAAAGATCGTTCAGAGCCGTTTCTGCATATTCACCATTTTTAACAACGGAAGGACCGTTTGGATGAGCAGAAATAGCCCAGCACTCACCTGTTCTATCATTTGGAATACCATAACCGAATTCTTTTTCAAGAGCAGTGCCGCCCCAAATTCTTTCTTTAAATACCGGCTTTAAAAATAATGGTTCCACTTAAACTACCTCCTCATTTTTCTCTTGAAGTGCTTGATGGGCAAGCAGCAGCGAGCCAGTAATTCCAGCATTGTCCCCTAAACCAGGCCGTACAATATACTCGGATAACGGTGGCAGGTCAACATATCCGTTAAGCAATTCCTCCAAATACTTATAAATGGCAGAGAACACCTGTTTTTGATTCATAACCCCGCCACCAAGAATGATTTTTTTGGGTGAAACAATCAAAATATACTGCATTAGGGCCTGAGCGATATAGTATCCTTCCATATCCCAAACCTCTGTACGGTTGAAAATATTACTACCTTTGTCTCCCCAACGTTCTTCAATAGACGGTCCGGCTGCCAGGCCTTCCAGGCAATCATAATGATAAGGACATTTGCCCTTATATTCATCATTTGGATGGCGCCTGACCAAGATATGTCCCATTTCCGGATGAGAATGTCCCTGAAGAAGCTTTCCCTGAACAACCGCACCAGCTCCAATGCCCGTTCCCACTGTTATGTAAAGGCAGCTGTCCAATCCTTTTGCGGCTCCGTAAGCAGCCTCTCCTAACGCAGCAGCATTTACATCGGTATTAAATCCAACCGGAACCGGAAATGCCTCTTTCACTGCTTTTACAAAAGGATAATCCCTCCACCCTTTTTTAGGTGTAGAGGTAATATTTCCGTAAGTCGGGCTTTCCGGATTCACATCAATCGGGCCAAACGAACCAATCCCCATTGCCTCAATATCATACTGCTTAAAAAACTCAAATACTTGCGGCATGGTTTCTTCTGGCGCTGTTGTCGGAATCTGCACCCGGGCAACAATATTGCCTTTTTCATCTCCAACAGCACAAACAAATTTTGTACCGCCCGCTTCTATGGCACCTAACATTCGAAAGCCCTCCTAAAAACTTAATTTAAAAATCTATTAGCTTTGCGCGCGGAAATTTTACATTGGCGGATAACCTCAGCTATTTGGCGGATATACGGCCATGTTTGGCGGAAATGATGCAGATTTCCGCGGATAAAGTTCCAAAATTGGCGGATAACAATAAAAAATCCTGGATAACCCAAGTAAACAATCCGCCCAAACACTGATTTATTTTCCAACCGCCACCGCTCGGCCCGGTTTTTTCCACACCATATACAATGTCGGTATCATCAGCACATAAACGATTGGAAAAAGACTAAACGATACCGGTAAAAGTTGATCTATATTAAGATATTTTCTCATAAGCAGGAACAAAGTTACACCTATAATTCTTCCCACTCCAAGCGGGATTTCACGAATAATGATATAATCCAGACGCCTGTTTTTGTAATCGGGGTCTCTTTCAATTGAAGCATAAATCATCGCGTTCATCGAGGTGTTTATCATATTCCCGGCCACAGGCTGGATAACGGCAAAAATAATCAAGGAAATCAACACTGGAAATGAAGATAACAAAACGGAGCCGAGTAATATCCCAAATGATCCAATCGCAAATATCCTAATACGATAGTCAGGATTTGAGAATTTAGCAAGCCCAATGAAAGCGAGAATGGAGACGATTTCCGCGGCCGTATTAAAAACGCCAAGGTTTAATTCTCCGCCGGCTACTTTGAAAGTAATCATCGTAATCAAAAAGGTGGAGTAAACTCCTGATACGATTCCGTCAGCAAACATAACAGAGTACATTTTCTTCCACTCGCGTGAAGGATTTTTAATAACTTCCCAAAAATAGCTTTTGGGCGAAATCGGGCTGCCCTTTACTTTTAAAGAAATCAAAAATGAAATGAAGAAGAAAACACAGGTTGCGATGAAAACAACATAATACCCAATCATACCATTGAATTGCGAGATTAATATCCCTGCAATAAGCGGGGCAGCTACCCCTCCAACCGTATTTAATACTCCCTGTATATATAAAAATGAATCCCGTTTCTCATTGGTGGTCAAATCCAGAACGGCCATATGGACACCCACATAATAAAGGCTCATCGCCAGACCCGTGGTTGCGCCCAGCAGCATGATATGGTCCTGCAAGTTGTCATGAAAAATAAGAATGATTAAATAAGTAAATAGATAACATAGAAAGCCAAAACGCATCGTAATCATCGGGCTTGTTTTTCTGGCAATCCAGGAGCACACGACAAAACTGATAATAATGGAGGCTGACCAATATAAGCTATAATAGGCCAGCAAGGAATAGGTTTTGTCCATTTTCCATAGAAAAACACTTTGAAAAACACCTGATAAGGCGCCGCCAAAGCAAAAAAAGGTATTCATAATTAAATAAAACTTCAATTCTGTGGAAAAGGACTTAAATACTTGAAACATTTATTTATTCTCCTTTAGGGGAAAGAACTTGGCCTCAGGGACACCCAAAGCTGCCCCCTAAACCGATGAAATTCTAAGACTAGTAATTAATAACTGCTTTTGATACTTTGAGATTAGGATAATTGGCCATTGCCTCCGTCAGCTCTTCAATCGAAAACCGGTGAGAAATCAGCAATCCAACATCCACAGCCTTTTTCGCAATCAGCCTGATCGCTTCTTCCTGGGTATATGGGTTAATAAACGACCCCTTAATCGTAAGTTCCTTTGAAAAAATTTCAAATGGTGAAACGGAAATGGCCGTTTCCGGTGCGGCTACTCCAAAAAGCAGTACCTGGCCACCCTTTCCTGCCGATTTAACAGCGAGTTCCATGCTTTCCGGCCGGCCGACGCATTCAATCACAACATCAGCCCCCACAGCAGAAACATCATTTGGGTGTACCACTTCATCAGCACCGAGCTTATATAAAAGCTCTTCTTTATTCTCAGCAGGCTCGCTTACCCTAATAGAAGCGACCTTTTGTCCCTTTACTAATTGCAAAAATAACTGGCCAATAAAACCGCCGCCAATAATAAGCACCCTGCTCAACGGAGAAAGCTGTATTTTTTTAAAACCGTGCAAAACACAACCTAACGGCTCAACCAGAGCCGCCTCTTCAAACTTCATTTCATCAGGGATCACGTAACAATTGGCAGCGGGCACCCGGCAGTATTCGCCCATTCCGCCATCTCTTGTTACCCCAACCGCCTGAAGATTACTGCACAAATGAGCCCGGTTGCTGCGGCAATAATCACACACCCCGCAATAGATGTTAGGGTCGATCGACACCCGGTCACCCGCACGGAAGCCTTTTACTTCTGAACCAGCTTCCACCACTTCACCAGCCAGTTCATGGCCAAGAACGATTGGCGGATGCACTTCAGCCGAGCCGGGATGGCCATGGTAAATATGCTGGTCTGTCCCACAAATTCCGCAGCTTTTTACTTTAATAATGACTTCCTGTGAAGATGGTGCCGGGTAATTCCATTCCTGCACCTCTATCTGCTTAACTCCTTGAAAAACAGCTGCTTTCATCACCATCATCCCTCCGCCGAATTTGCATTTTTACTATTAATTGCTTTTACTCTTAACGAATCCCATGGAATCTTTTTATCATTGCCCTGCGAAACCTTCACTTTTTTTATCCTGCCAGGCAGCAGGTCAAAGAAATTTTCATCAAATACGAGCAGTTCGGCATCTATTTCAATTGTTATCATGCGGGCTGTAACATTTGTTGAGATGCTAATTTCCCGATTTTCCTGGTCAACCTCCACCTTTAATTCCGCCTCGCTGAATTTTATATCCTTCTGGTCCCGGAAATAATAGATATTTTCATAGTCTTTAGAACTGATGATCATTACAGCCTCTTCTGGAGACAGTCCGGCCAAAACCTCATCTTCAGCTAAAGTATCCACCTGTTTTGCCGAATTTGCTTCAATCGAAGCCTGACATACCTTGGAGAAGACTTTTTCCCCGTCAAGGCTGTATACTGCAAATTCAATGTCATCTTGATAAGGTTCCAGCTTGTCGTTTACGACCCACACTTTAATCTCTCCACCAGGCTCATGATCAAGCGTTAACAATACCGGGGTGAAAAACTTCCTCGCATAATGATAGGACGCCTTCGGCAGTAGGTAATAATCAATAACAGACCAGCTTGTACCCGGCCAGCAGTCATTCAGCTGCCAAAACAGTGCCCCGCTTGTATGCGGCTTATTGCGCCGGTAATGCTCAATGCCAAATTTCAATCCCTCAGCCTGCGTCAGCATGGAAAAAGAAATGTACTCGTCGAGATTCTTAGGCACCCCTGTATATCCTTCCATTAATAAAATTCCTTTTGGATGGTGGATATCTTTGTTACGGTACGCCATCTCCTCGCTTCCCCAGAAAAATTGATCATTAGGTATGTTTCGTTCCAGAGTGTAGCGGTTGGAGGAAGCATGCATACCAAACTCGCTGGCAAATAGGGTATTATCATTTTTAAAATTCTTAAATGATAATCCTTCTATGCTATAGTTAACAGTTTGCGGCTCGCCGAAAACCCGCGGCTCAATATTTCCATGCCATACCTGCCAGTTGTGAGTGTCTCCCTCTTCCCGTGAATTGTGGTCATTGCCGCCAAACGGCGAGCTCGGCCAGAACAGACGGGTCGGATCCAGTTCCTCTAGTAATTCCGGCATTAATTCATGGTAGATCTTTTCGCCATAAAAAGGATGCGGTATTTCTCCGGAGGAAGCCAGTGCTTCATACAGCCAGTCGTTTTCATTGTTTCCGCACCAAATTGCCAGGCATGGATGATTGCGGAGACGTTTTACAACAGAGGTAATTTCCTCGCGTACGTTGGCCATAAAGTTTTTATTGTAGTCCGGATAAAGGGCGCATGCGAACATGAAATCCTGCCAAACCAGTATTCCAAGCCGATTGCACTCTTCGTAAAATACCTCTTTTTCATAAATGCCGCCGCCCCAGACGCGAAGCATATTCATGTTAGCGTCCTTGGACATTTTGATTAAATGCCTATAGCGGGAATCCGGTACGGATCCTATAAAGCTATCAATCGGAATCCAGTTGGCACCCTTAGCAAAGATCTTTTGCCCATTTAAAACAAAGGTAAAACTGTTGTTATCCTCGTCGTCCTTGCGCATAACTTCAATAGTTCTGATTCCAAAATCCTCGCAGCTCCCATCAACCTTCTCCCCATCGGCAAACAATTCAACTGTTAACTCATAAAGATTCGGGGTGCCAATATCATGCGTCCACCACAGCCTTGGATTTTCTACTTCCAGCACCACAGCAGCCTTTTTACCGTCCACTTTTGCATGCGCCGAAAAACCCTCATCCCCATAGACCAGGCTGACTGCTGCCTCATAACTCTTTTCTCTATCAAACTTCTCAATCGCCACTTCGACTTCGACAATTGCTTTTTCGGCAGAAATGGAGATTGTTTTAGCAAAAACATGATTGATCTTAGCAGAGGTCCTTTTCTTCAGCCGAACATCCTTCCAGATCCCTGCTGCAACCAGGCGCGGCCCCCAATCCCAGCCATAATGGCTTTGCGCCTTCCGTGTCCAGATCCGTTTTTTGCTAAAGCCTGACCAGTAATATTGAACCTTTTCCTTCGCATGAACATGAACAGGATCAAATTTTACTGCGAGAACATTTTTCCCTTTTTTAAGCTCACGAGCCACTTCAAACGTGTGGCTGATAAACATATTCTCCGTCGAGCCAAGCTCCACACCGTTCAGGTAAACCGTCGCAAAGGTGTCAAGTCCCTCAAAAATAAGCTCGTACCGGTCTCCCTTTTGAATATCATCGTGGAATTCAAAGCTGCTGCGATACCACCAAACTTTTTCCTCGACCCATTGACATTTCAGATCGTTATGCCCGTAAAAAGGATCCTCAATCAGCTTTCTGTCAATTAAAGTAGAATGTACGTCACCAGGCACGCTAGCAGTCATCCAAAAATAATCAATATACTCCGGAGAAGCCACTTCAAGGTCCCGGGCTGTTCCTACATCGAATTGCCGAATTTTCCAGTTGTCATTCAATTTCATTAAAAATCACCTCCATTAAGATAAAAGGCCAAAATCACCTTGCGATTTTGGCACTCTATTGGTTCTTTATTATAGATAAGTCAATGAATCAAGAATTTCCTGTAGGCTTAATTCCGCACAAGCCATGGAAGTATCGGCCACACCGTAGTACATTTTTACAACGTCACCTTCCACTACTGCACCGCAGGAAAATACAACATTCCCAAAGAAGCCTTCTACTTCGTATGGAGCTTCCGGTTCAAGAATTGGCTTATCTGTACGTGCAAGGACCTTAGTTGGATCCTCCAAATCTAGCAATACAGCTCCCATGCAGTAGCGGTCATCCTTTGATGCACCATGATAAAGCTCCAGCCAGCCTTTTTCTGTTTTGAAAGGAACGGCTCCTCCGCCCATGCGGCCGCTGTCCCACATACCGTCACGAAGTCCCAGTAAAAATTTATGATTTCCCCAGTGAACAAGGTTAGTAGATTCAGCAATCCACATTTCCGGGTTGCCCGTGCTTTTTGGCACTGGACGGTGAATCGCATAATATTTGCCGTTAATTTTCTCAGGGAAAATTAAAACATCTTTATTTTCAGGTGCAAAAATCATTCCAAGATGCTCTTTTTCAACAAAGTCTTTTGTAGAAACGAGTGATTCCCCAACTCCAACAGGAGATACCGCACTAAAATAGATATAATATGTATCTTCTATTTTTGTAATTCGCGGGTCTTCGATTCCAAATGTTTCAAGTTCATTGGTTGGGTAAATGAACGGACCTTCATCAACTGTGAAATTGTGGCCTTCCTTGCTGCGTGCAATACGCAAATAGGAAAGGGAAGTCAAATACTTAAAGCCAGAAGTCCCGGTCTCCCCAATCACTCGAGGATCGGAAAAATTATACGTTGGATCATCGATGTTAAATTCTAATATTTCGAGTTCATTTTTTTGCGGGTTATAGATAGGCGCTTTAACAATCTTTGGATCCTCACTGATTGGTCGTTCTGCCACCCGAAGAAGCATAATGGTTTCACCATTATAGGTAGTGACCCCAGCATTAAAGGCTCCAATCACTTCGAAGCCCTTATGGTAAGGCTTCACATTAGCAGGTGTAATTAATGGATTCTGTTCATATCTGTATACGTTCATTTCTATGCTCCCCTTTAGCGCTCGTATTTTATGAAAGGATCAACAATGGTAATTTTCTGTGCTTCCGCGTCACTAATTCCAGCATACATATCAGCTGTTCCATCGGATTTTCGTACTAAACCGCCGCTAAACACGACATCAACCAGGTCAGGCCGCTTCGATGGCCCAGGTAGAAAGTGGCTTCTTGTTGCGATTAATTCAATATCGGAGATCTCTCCTGTTTCAGGATTCAGCGCAAAGACCATAGGATAATAATGACGATTGCCTTCGCCATCAAAATTGGCGATATGCCCAAGTACTCCGACAAGTCCATTTTCCAGCAAATGAGGCTCGTTCGCTCCGCCCCATTCTTCATCAATGAATTGGTCTTCCAGCAATGGCGCTCTGTCAATCACATCGATGGTCAGCTCTTCTAATGAGGAAATACGCGTCCAGCCAATTTTTCCTCGGCCGCCTTTTTCGCCCTGAGGCCTTGTCAATACGCCGATGCTTCCATCCTTCAGCTCTACAAGACGCAGGTCCTTCATTCCGTCCGGTCCCTTGGCAAACTCTTTTAAATCGGAAATGGATTTTCCTTTATAAAAAACCGTACGCCAGCCCAGTGCCCCTTCCATGGTTGGATGAGGGAAAATTTGCACTCCGCCAAGAACAAGCTCTTCTCCAATTCTTGTAAAAAAAGGATCCTGAAGCTCAAGGACAGGTGCATTTTCTCTCGGTACCCACTCACCGTTCCGTTCAACAAAAAAGTATACATTCGAGTGTTCGCTGTCACGGGATTCAACGCGCCCGGCAATCACCTTTTCACCTACATCTTCAAATGGTGCAGAGATATTATATACATCATTTTCACCGATACCTGCGAGTACAATTTTCTCTGGATTGGTTGGTTTTCCCGCAAACTCCTCTAAAAGCTGCGCGCAGGTTTTCACGTTCCCTTTTGTTAAAACAGCCATCTTATTTACCCTCCTTTATCAGCATTGCTTCACTGGCCAAGATTTTTCCGCTATCCAGGTTGTCCTGCTTTGTCGCAAGCAGCAGCTGGGCTCCAGCCCCAATATTCAGTACTTGTTCCTGGCCGCTGAAATTCAGCAAAACTCGTATTTTCTCTGATTTGTCTTTTTTAACGTAAGTAATCATTCGCTTGTCAAAACGCAATTCCTCATAATCTCCCAAATTTAATGCAGAGTGTTCCTTACGAAGCTTCAATAATTTTTTATAAAAAGAAAGCATCGAGGCCGGATCGTTTTCCTGATCCTCAACATTCACTTCAGCAGCACCATCCGGAATCGTAATCCACGGCTCCGCCTCAGAAAAACCTACATTGGACGAACGGTTCCACTGCATTGGAGTCCGTGACTTATCACGGCTTTTTGCATTGGCAATGCCTAGCGCTTCCTCAGCCGTCTTTCCTAATTCCACTGCCAGCTTATAACCGCTCAGCCCCTGGACATCCCTCATTTTTCCGATATCATCGGTAATCCAGTCCCTCATCCCGATTTCATCGCCAAAATACAGGAAAGGAACACCTTTAGCCGTCAGCATCAGGGTAGCCACCAACTTTGCCCGTTCCTCATCTCCGCCAAACCGGGAGATAAAACGGGACATATCATGGCTCGAGAAGAATAAAGTAGGAATCTGATATTCGTCATAGGCTTTTTCTGTCTCGGACAGCTGTTCAAAAAGCCGCTTGGCATCGAATCTATCAATACTTCCGATATTAAAATTGAACACAACATCCAGCTTACCCAGGCCCGAATATCTTTTAAGAACCTCAAGATCCTCGGAACCAACCTCTCCAACAAGGAATTTATCCGGATATTGATGGACAAAGGCCGCAATTTCTTCAATGATGGTTAAGATTCCATCCTGGTCCTTATCGTACAAATGGTTTTGCTCATTTTTTTCCACATCAAACGGATTATCAATAAAGGAATCATTCACCTTTAAAAAATTAATTACATCAAGCCGAAAGCCATCGACTCCCTTTTCAAGCCAGAATTTCATAACATCGAACATGGCCTTTTTGACATCCGGATTGCCCCAATTCAGGTCAACCTGTTCCTTGGCAAACGCATGGTAATAATATTGGTTGGTTGATTCATCATACTCCCATGCTGTGCCGCCAAAGAAAGACTCCCAGTTATTTGGCTCGTCCCGCCAAATATACCAGTCGCGCTTCGGATGATCCTTGCAGGACCTTGACTCCTTAAACCACTGATGTTTAGAGGAGGTATGGTTCAGCACCAAATCTGCAATCACCCGAATGCCTCGATGATGGGCTTCTTTAATAAAAAGCTCAAAATCTTCCATTGTTCCGTAATCGGAGTCAATTTCATAATAGTCCGCTATATCATAGCCGTTATCAACCTTCGGTGAAGGATAAAATGGAGTCAGCCACAGGCCGTCAATCCCCAGCTTCCTCAGATAATCCAGTTTGGAGGTGATGCCGGCAAAATCGCCGATCCCGTCCCCATTTCCATCTTTAAAGCTAGGCATATAGATTTCATAAAAAACCGATTGTTTCCACCACTCAACCATATATTAGGACTCCTAGCTTCGAGTTATTTAAGCGTAAACTGCATGCCTTCCTGGAACTTCTTAGAGAAGAGCAGGAAGATAATGATGATTGGAAGTGTCAGTAACACAGATGCCGCATACATCGGTCCAGGATAACCTCCATACGGTCCGAACATTTGGCTGAGCAATACGTTCAGCGTCAGCATGCCATCGCTCTTTATTACGATCATGTCCCATAATAACTCCGTCCATCTTTCCATAAACAGGAACAGGAAGATTACGGTTGTAATCGATTTAGACATTGGCAGAACGATTTTGAACATGATTTGCATATCTGTTGCACCATCAAGCTTAGCTGCTTCAATAAATGTATCCGGAATTCCCTTAAAGAAGTTGGTATACATGAAGATCGCCCACAGGCTCAGTGCTTTCGGCAAGATCATTCCCCAGTAAGAGTCGTACATTCCGAGCCTTTGAATGACAAGGAAGGTTGGAATTAACAGAATGATCGCCGGGAAAAACATCTGGAATAAAATCACATTGTTAACCGTATCTCTTCCTTTAAAATTAATTTTTGCCAGTGCATAGGCAACCATTACGCCCGTCACCATCATCAGCAATGTTGAAGCTGCAGAAACCACAAAGCTGTTAAAAAAGGCATGGAGCCACGGCCTTGGGATAACCGCTTCTCCCCCGCCCAGCAGCCATTGATAGGATTTCAGGCTAAAGTGGGTAGGAATGAGCTTTTTATCCACCTGGTCCCAATCGGCAAAGGAGCTTAGCACCATATAAATATAGGGAAAAATCATAATCAGCAAGAGAACAATGGCCAGCAGGTAGCGAAATAATAATCCTTTTTTCTTAGGTCCACCCATTTCGTTTCCCCCACATTTCCAGCAATTTTCGAATGATAAAGATTGATATAAACGTCACAATTGAAGCAATTATCGCAATGGCTGAAGCATAGCCTGCCTGAAGGTTTGTAAAGGCACGGGCGAAGATTTCCATCTGCCATGTATTTGTCGCAAAGTTAGGTCCCCCACCTGTCAATTGGTATACCTCGGTAAAGATACCGAATGTTACACCGATTGATAAAATCAGCACGGTAAACAACGCCGGATAAAGGAGAGGAAGTGTTATTTTCCAAAAACGCTGCCATGGTGTTACACCATCTATCATGGCTGCTTCATATACTTCGGTACTAATGCTTTCAAAACCTGATGTTAAAATAAGAGCATAGTAGCCGGTGAATTTCCATGCAATAATCATAGCCACCACAAACAATGCTGCAAACGGTGACCCAAGCCAGTCAATATCGAGGCCGAGGGATTTCCGTAAAAATTCATTGACCGGGCTGTTGTAAGACAAGAGGCCTTTCACAATCAGCGAGGCAACAACGCCGGACGCCAAATATGGAAGGAAGAATCCGATTAAAAATAGCCCTTTAAATTTTGGCAGCCCATGAATAATGAGGGCTACAATAATAGAAGAAGCAATAACCAATGGTACAAATACAACCATAAATTTAAAAGTAACGAAAAACGCTGCCTGTACCCCCGGGCTGTGTAAAGCAGCCATATAATTTTTGATACCAACGAAGTTAAACGTTGGGGAGATCAGATTCCAGTCTGTTACCGACAGAAATAGTGACCAAACGAGCGGAATCAGGAAAAAAACGAGTGCGTATATAAGATAAGGACTGGCAAAAAGCCAGCCCAACCTTCCGTCCCTGGTTCTCATTACTTGAGAGCCCCCTCAATTGCCTGTTGCATGTCCTTCCAAGCAGCTTTCGGATCCTTTTCACCCTTAACCACTGGATTGAATGCCTGTTGGCCGATTAGAGTTTGAAGATCATTATATTTCGAATTGTCCATTGGAGGAATTGCGTTTGGTACGGCTGCTGCATAAGGCTGCAAGGCCGGATTTTTCTCAAAGAACGCCTTAAAGGAATCATTGCTTGTCAAATCATCACGTGCAGGCGGCAGGTTAGTTTTTTCAAGCCATTTCAAATCATTATCAGGACTTGAGTACACCCAGTTGATGAACTTCATAGCTGCTTTTTGCTGTTCTTTTGTTGCGGAAGCGTACACGACCAAACCTTTTGTATCAGCAAATGTATGAACATCCTTTGTGTCCATGCCATCTGGAACAGGCGGTAACGCCAATGTATATGTTTCGTTCAGTTTCATGTTAGGGAATTTATCTTTCCAGTATCCGATTGTCCAAGGGCCGATATCAGAGAAGATTCCAAGGCCGCTTTCAAATGGATCCTTTGCCTGTCTTGTTAATAGAGCCTTTTCCTTGCGAAGATCGTCAACAAAAGCTAGCGCTTTCTCACCTGCTTTCGCATCACCAGTGAATTTAGTTCCTTCTACAAACTTGTTGCCGTTTGATGCTGCATCATAAAGCATGAAGAAATCGAACCATCTCTTCCACGCTGTTGGATCAGCAAGGTCGGCTTTAGCCCAGACATATTTGTCAGGATATTTCGCTTTTAGTTTCTTTGCTACATCCAGCATTTCGCTATAGGTTTTTGGCGGCTCGTTGTAGCCAAGCTCTTTCAAAATATCGAGTCTCCAGCCAAACAGCATAGCGTTTGAATAGATTGGCAATACATATTGATGACCGTCAGCAAACTTCCAGCCCTTCATCGTATCTTCCATATTGCGTTCTTTCTTTACCGTATCCCAACCGTTCAATGTATCTAGCGGAACAAGAGCTTTACTTTCTGCTAATTGTGCAGCAAATCCACGATTAATATTTTCAGACATGGTTGGAGCACTTTTACCGGCAATGGCTGATTGAATGCTCGCCTCTGATGTAGGGCTTTCCTTCATCGGACTAACATTTACTTTGATCTTCGGATTTTCTTTCGTAAACTCATCAGCGATTTCCTTCCAATAAACCTGTTGAGTCGGGTTTGGTGCTGCCCAGAACTCAATCGTTGTTACACCGTTTTTGGAACTGCTTGATGTTTTTGTATCCGGATTTCCTGTTGAGCAGGCTGCGAGGCCGGAAACTGTTAGTGAAGCTGCAAATAAGGCAGATGCCACTTTTTTCATTTTCATCCTAAATCCCTCCGAGTATGAATATCTTTCCCATTCTGAAGCCGATGAATTAATGTGATAAAAGGCTATGAATCTACGAAATAGAAATAAAATTGACAACGCTATCATTTTCTATCAAAAAAATAATTATGTAGTGATATGATAGAAAAGCAAGCTCGTTCTATCCCTTATTTCAAAAGCACTCAACATTACAAACACCAATTTGTAATGTATTACTCTTGATTACAAATACATTATTACACCTTATTTTTGTAATGTCAACCGTTTTCAAAAGAAATATAAAGATAAATATAACAATATAGTTTAATATTTTGTAAACATTATCTATTGTAATGGTGTCTTTGTAACGTTACAATATAATTACAATACAACGTTACAAATGATTTCACATTTCTGGATTATCTATAAAGGGAGAAATAAGATGGAAAAGAAAGTATCGATGCAGGATATAGCCAATCGACTTAATATATCAAAAAATTCTGTTTCCCAGGCATTATCAGGGAAACCAGGGGTTAGCGAGGAAACCAGACGGCTCGTTCAGCAGGCAGCCGACGAATTAGGCTATCAATATTCGGCCGGCCGCATGCAGAAACCAGCGACTAAAATGGCTATAAAAAATATTGCCTTAATCGCTTCTGATTTTGCCTTTTCTCTAAAAAGCTTTTTCGGGGAAATTTATTTGAGTATAGAAAAAGAACTTCGTGAACGTGGAATGAATTTATTCATTGAATCCATTAGCAGCGAGGCAAAAGAGAAATTAATTCTGCCTGCACTGTTAACGAATCACGAAATCGACGGCATTTTAATTCTTTCTCATATCAGTACTGATTATATTGCCAAAATAATAGATACCGGAATACCTACCGTCCTGATTGACCACCATTCACCTTATTTACAGGCTGATTCAATTCTAACGAATAACCGCTTCGGTGCTTATACTGCTGTTGAGCATTTAATTACCTTGGGACATCGCGACATTGCATTTGTCGGTGATGTGGAGTTCTCTCCAAGCTATGAGGAACGATACGAGGGGTATCTGCTTGCATTAAAGAGATATGGAATAGAACCAAAACCAGAATTAACTTTTACAGTCGCACATGAAAGCCAGGAAGAAACTAGTCAGTATATCGATAATCTAAAAACCAGGCCGACCGCTTGGTTCTGCGTAAACGACGGCCATGGCTTCAACGTCACATCAATTCTTCAGCAAAAAGGCTTTAAGGTTCCTGAAGACGCCTCTGTCTGCAGCTTTGACAATGGACAGCTATCGCAGATTGCTACGCCAAAGATCACCACTATGGATATTGATCTAAAATATTATGGAAAAAAAGCAGTCGAACAGCTCTGCTGGCGAATCGATAACAAAGATGAACCAATTCATGAAATCCTGCTTCCAACAAAGTTAATTGTCAGAGATTCAACAGGACAGAAAAATTGATTTCAATAAACAAAGCCCAACAAAAAGAAAGTTCCAGGCAGCCGGACAGCACCTGGAACTTTCTTTTTATTTTGAAGCAAAAGTCGGGTCGTGACGGCTTTGCCGTCTTCACCCAAGTTTGGAATTTTTTTAAGTCTAGAGTTTGAATGTACTAATTAACTTTTGCATACTTTCAGCTCGTTCAGCCATCGAGGCGGCAGATGAGGATATTTCCTGCATGGAAGCAACCTGCTCCTCTGTGGCCGCAAGCACACTTTGTGTTGCGTTACTAGAATCTGCTGCAACCTGGGAAATGCCGCTGATAGATTCCACTACTTGGGCTGTGCCCTGTGAAATCTGCTGAAGTGCTGCTGAAACCTGGCTGATTTGTTCATTCACTCCGTTCACTGATTCCTGAATCTCCGCAAAGGATTCACCAGCTTCACTCATAACGCCCCTGCCTTCAGCTACTTCATGCTGGACGGCACCCATATTTCGTACAACAGCTTCCGTTTCATTTTGAATTTGAGTTACAAGCTCGCTAATTTGCAGGGTTGCTTTTGCAGATTGCTCGGCGAGTGTACGAACTTCATTGGCAACTACCGCAAAACCTTTGCCTTGTTCTCCCGCTCTGGCAGCTTCAATTGCGGCATTCAAAGCAAGGAGGTTTGTCTGAGCAGCAATTCCAGTAATCACTTCAATAATTTTTCCGATCTCCAGGGAACGCTGTCCAAGACCCTTAACGACATCGGATAATTGGTTAACATTTTGATAGATAGAACTCATTTGCTGACCGGCAGTCTGAATGGAGGCCGAACCAGAATTTGCTTTTTCAAGAGAGCTTCCAATACTGACGGTTACCTGCTCGGCACTTGCCGCAGCCTGTTTGAGCATGACGGACATTTCTGAAATAACATCAGATGTTTTGTAAACGCCGTTTACCTGGTTTTCTGTACCTGCGGCCACTTCTTCAACCGTATTGGAAATATACTCAGTTGCTTTAGTAGTTTGCTGTGCACCCTCTGATAACTGCAGTGAGTGAAGGGTCATCTCGTTGGATGCATCTTGGATTTCCTTTAAAACATTCGTCCATGCCGAAGTTGCATTCCTAAGGCTTTCCGCGACAGGCTTAAGCTCGCCAACCTTTTTACCTGCCAGAGATTGAGTCAGGTCACCCTGCTCGAGGCTCTTGATAAAAGAACTAATGGTACTTATTGGCGCCACAAACCTTTTGTAGTTCATTACGGATGACAGCACACCTACCAATGCACCCAGCACCAATGTACTAAAAATGGTATACCAAAACGCAGCTCCCTCAAGTCCATTTCCGTAGGAGACTCCAAGGCCAATCAACAAAACAGCAGGTACAACTACTAAAAGCGTTCGGACCATATAGCTCATCAAGGTCATATTTTTCCCCTCTTATCCTGTCGGTTTTTCCCGATATATGTAAGAAAATTGTAACCAAAATATACCTAATTTTCAATATATTTTTATTTTAAAAGAGATTTTCTGGGCCTGCTTATCTAGGACCTTTTGATTATAACCATTTACCAAACTTTTTAATTGATTTACCAACATAGTTTAACCCTTTACCGACCTATTTTAAAAAAGTACCCATCTGGCATAAAAAGATACCACAAAAAGGAAGGCTTCTGCCAGGGCCCATTACCATTATCCAAAAAACTTTAATACTCCAAAAATCAGGGTGGAAATAACAGCCATTACAAACCCAATGAGTGTTTCGTAAGGAATCATTTTTAATCGTTCTTTCATGTCCATGTTGACGCTTCCTCCTGTTGCATGGAAGAAGCTTCCGTGTGGAAGGTGGTCAAGAACCGTTGCGCCGGCATGGACCATCGCAGCACCAGCAAGCGCTGAAATGCCCATCTGCAGTATGGTACCGCCAAATACCTGGCTAGCCACGGCTGTACCTGCTGTTGTTGAAGCAGTTGCAGCCGACATGAGGATACCGGATACAGGTGCAAGAACATAACCTGGCAGTCCAAGTACATCTAAGCCATCTATAATAGTATCCTTTAAGTTTGAGTTTGCAATGATACCAGCCAAAGTACCTGTCCCAAGAAGCATAATGGCTACTCCAGCCATTTTTCCAAGTCCCGAAACAGCATAACTGTTCATTTGCTTAGTCCGTCCCATAACAATAGCTCCCACAATACCGCCGATCGGCAAAGCAATCATTGGGTCAATTGCGATATCAAATAATGGGCGAAGTGCTAAAAGAATAATAGTTACTAACGGAGCCGCCATTGCCGGCAGGAACTTTGGCAATTTGCGAGTTACGGTATCCTCCCCTTCCCGCATTTCAACACGGCTGCCTATGTTTACAAGCTTTTTAGCCACAAAGTATGTTAGTAAAAGTCCGAAAATCGCAGGAATGATCCCAGCTGCCATAACCGATGTCAATGGAATTTTAAAAGCGTCTGATGCCGCAATTGCATTTGGGTTTGGTGACATGATGTTACCAGCCTTACCTCCACCGATCATTGCCAGCAAAATAGCAGTCTTTGAGATTCCCGCTCTTTTGGCAATAGCCAGCGCAATTGGTGAAACGGTGATTACCGCCACGTCAATGAATACTCCCACTGCTGTTAAAATTAAAGCAGCGATAGCAAGGGCCAGCAAGGCTCTAGTTTCGCCCAGTTTTTTAACAATGGTTTCAGCAATTACCGCTGCTGCCCCTGAATCAATCAGTACTCCAGCTAGAACACCAGCAGCAAGAATCCTTAATACTGCAGGAATAATACCTTTTGCCCCCTCCATCATCAGGTTAACTGTATGGGTAATGTCCACACCACCGATTAAACCGCCAACTAGAGCTCCGGCAATCATACCGTAGGCTGGGGGTACTTTTTTCAATATAAGAATAATCGCAATGATGAGAGCAAAAATTGCTCCGAGAGCGCTTACCTGAGCATGCATCTTGTATGCCTCCTTATTATCTTGATGCCATTCTATTGTAAGCGACTTCCGAAACTTTTACTTTACTAAAAACTTCCGAAATCAAAAAAAGAGTCTCTCTTAGGAGACCCCCCTCTAAACTTATTCTAAATTACCCTGCTTAATAAACTGATCCCATTTTTGCCCGCCATCCTTCGTTTCGTACACGGAAGTACTGAAGGTCGAAACCGCAATTTGCTTTTCATCCTTTTGATTTACTGAAATAGCTGATGCCGCGTCCTGCCCTAAATCAAGTCCAATACTTTCCCAGGTCTGGCCGCTATCTTTGCTCATCATAACTCCTGAGATAGTGTTGGGTATGAGATTAAAATCTATAGTTTCTTTAAAATTAAAAAAGAACGCACCCGCCGGCACGTTCCCTTCATTTTTATATTAAACTCTGTGCATCATTGGTAAAGAGAATAAGTAGATATTCGCTACAGCCAAAATGACCATTAGAAGATAATAAGGCATCAATTTTTTAAAGGAGCCTTTGTTGCCAATTCTGTATACTGTGTAGCCAGAGCCAACCATACCAATTACGATAATGATGTACTGAAGCATTTGAACGGTTGAATTAGAAGCAAAAGCTAGATCTCCCCTTGTTGCATTCATTCCAAAGAAGGCAGCAGTGTTATACCAGATGGCTTTTCCTTCGGTGAGGATATGGAAAAGGTTATGTGCAAGGTGCCCAGCTAAATCCAACGGAATAATCGCATATCCAAAGCGAATGAAGTTTTTCTTTACTTTTTCAGCAGAACCTCCGGACATGGTTGCAAGCTTCGCTGTACCCAGAAGCAAACCGATAGGAAGCAGCATGGAAATTACATATGCGATTGTGAAATTGATAGTATAGTTGTCTGTTCTTGTGACAGAGCCAATCGCTTTTAAAATGTCCTGCCAAATGGAGACCATTGTAATGTTCTGTACAAATACGATACCCATAATAACTGCTGCAAGGAAAGCGTGCTCGATTTTTGGATTCTTAGTTCCCCACAGTTCTGATGTCGGAATTCGCGGGGTAATTGTAATAGAATTATTAGGACAGTTTTTTACGCAATTTCCACAAAGATTGCAATCAGCACTAGAATCCATAGTACGGACAAATTGGAACATTGGGCAGCCTTCTGCATTTTCTCCGCCCTTAAAACAAGACTGAGTTTTACAGGTTTTACACACATCAGGTGTTCCACGAAGCTCCAGGGCTCCTGAACGGGAGTAGTTACCGGATAGACCTCCAAGGAAGCAGAGGGTTTTACAAAACGTTCTTCTTTCAAAGAAAACAGATGTTATAATCACCATTGTAACGAGAACTAAAAGCAAATATCCTGATCCTCTTGGAGATTCAACAATCCCCCAGATATGGTCACTCCAGGTAATCGCAATAAAGAAAAGGTCAATTAGCCACAAACCGTATTTACGTAAAAATTTAGGCATTGGCCTTTCACTGCCAACTGTCTTGCGGATGATATCACTCAATTTACCAAACGGACAGATCGCACACCAGAAACGTCCTATGAAAAGGAAGAAGATTGGAACAAGCGGCCACCATAGAACCCAGGTTAATGAGGTTCCGACATTCCGGGTAGGATCTACCGTACCGGCAACCAATTCATAGACAATAACGGAGAATACTACAAAAGCTGCCCATTGGAAGATACCGGGATACCAGCGGCTTTTAATAAACTTTTTTACAAGTGGGATGAATAACAAATCAAAAGGTCTCTTCTTATCTATGTTCGTCTTATTTGGAAGCCCCATCTTTAACACCCTTTCTTTTTAAAAACTTATTCCAAATCCCAACGATGACGAAAACAAGGTTAATCAGGCCAAAGGTACCAAGAACAATTCCGTTCGGAGGAGTTTCAACCACCGTTCCATGTCCGTGTTCATGGCCGCCTCCACCCATATCCATACCTTCCATATCGCCGCCGCTATCCTTATGGGTTTGCTCCGATTTTGTGCTTTGGTGTTTATGAGCCGTTTCATCCTTGCCGCTCATATCCATGTCACCCATGTCCATACCGTCCATGCTGTTCCCATCGCTCATATCCATGCCGTCCATATCCTTATCATCCATTGCCGTACCATTCATTTCATGCTTACCAAGATGGCTTGTGTCCGGCGCTTTATGATCATTTCCATGTGCCCAAGCAAATCTTGGACCTGAAAGGCCGATTACCAGTACAAATACGATTAACATCCTCCACTTCAACTTCTTCACCTCATTTTGATATTGGCAATTGTGTTTTTTTGTTTTACTACTTAAGAATTTATAGGAAAAGTGTGCAGAAACTGTGGGTTTTTTTTGTACAAATTTTGTACTTTATCAAAGCGGATTTATTGAGTAGGGAAAAATGGAGTTGACAGGTTAAAATAGTATTAATAAATGGAATTGAGGTTAATATGGAAGATCAATTGCTTACTTGGTTTGAAGCCAGCAGTTCATGGGCTTTTTTAATCAGTATTTTATTTAATACAGTCATTAGTATTTTGGCATTTATTCCGAGTGTTTTTCTTACAGCAGCTAATATGGCCTTTTTTGGATTTTCTAAAGGGCTGCTGATTTCTTTTCTCGGGGAAATTATTGGGGCAATGGTTAGCTTTCTTCTATACAGGTGGGGAATAAAATCACTAGGAGCCCAGAGACTCCTCCAAAATTCATTTCTGAAAAAATTAACGGACACCAGGGGCAGGGAGGCATTTCTTTTAATTGTTATGTTGAGGACGTTTCCGTTTGTTCCTTCCGGTGCAGTGAATATTGCTGCTGCCCTAAGCAAAGTGAGCTTTTTAACCTTTGCACTGGCAAGTTCGGTCGGAAAAATCCCATCTATGCTAATTGAGGGATACTCCGTGAAACAGGTGATGGATTGGTCCTGGGAGGGAAAGGTAATACTTGGACTCTTCTCTCTTTTTCTCCTGGTGATTTATTTAAAAAGAAAAAAATAAATGCGGCACCCCTTTTGGGAACCGCATTTTTCTTTGCCTATTAAGCCATTCTGCGGCATTCCTCCGCACAGCGGAAACAAGCTTCCGCACACTTTTGGCAATGGTCATGATCATGGTTTTTACATTCATTTCCGCACGCTTCGCAAATTTCAGCACAAAGGGAGCAAATCTGACTGGCGAATGGGCTGTTAGTCTGCATAGCCTGGGCGGCAAATGCACAAATATCAGAACATTGCCTGTCCATTCGAATACAATCTGCCATCATCTTCACATTGTCTTCTTTCAGGCATGCATCAAAACAAATATTGCACGCTTCCGCACAATCCAAACAAGCCTGGATACATGATTCATACATTGGATTTAGCATTTATCATCGTCCTCCTTTTAAATTTGGCTACATTAAAACGTTACCCTGGATTTTTTCAATTAAACTGCACAAAAAGAGCATACCTTTCTGCCAAAATTTTTCCATTATATCAAATAGCAGAGTGGAGCTTAATGTCGGACAGATTAATAGAATCATATAAAAAAGATACCGAATCTGTTTACTATACTGGGTTTTTAAATAGTGAGGAAAGATTAAAAGCTTTTAGGACTATTCGACAGAGTCTGATGCAGGTGGTTGCAGATATAGAAAATGGGGAATATGGTAATGACTTTAAAGGCTCAAGCCTAGAACTGGCGGTTACCTCCTTTTCCGAACAAAAACAGGTTTTTGTGGGAGCGGCACATGCCTTCTTCTGGAAACCAAAGTTACGAATACCAGATATCTATGAAAACGAACAGTAGTCTAAGGTGTGACTGTGATACGATGTGTAAATTTGGAGAAAATGCCAGTGTGTTAAAAAAGATTTCTAAAACCGTTTAAAGGCGCCCTCTTTGGCGCCTTTATTTTCTATAAACTCCAATAAGTAATGGTGTCGAGTATCCCTAAGATCAGGATAAACACTCCTGCAATTCGCTGGATGACCACCCCCAGCTTCCGGCCTTTCTTTTTCATTAATTTTCCGCTTAGTTCAAAATATCCGATTAAAAAGACTGCAATAATTACAGGCAGCGAGGTACCGATGGCGAAAACAGCAGGAAGAGCCGCTCCATAGGAAACAGATAAAGTTATCGGCATTAAAGTAAGGAAAAACAGAACAAACATAGTTGGACAAAATCCAAGCGTAAAGCTGACACCCATTAAAAACGCCCCGAGATTGCCTTTCTTTGTAAACCGCTCGGATATATGCCCAAGTGTAATGGTCTTATGAAATTTTATAATGCCAACCATGAAAAGCCCGATAATAATCAATAATGGCCCTACGATTTTCCTCATCCATGGGAACAAAAATATAAGCTGATCCTTTACCTCGCTGCCTATAAGCCAGACAAGGAGCCCGATTCCGCTAAAGACTACTATTTTTCCAAGGACAAAATAAACAACCTCAAGCCACGCAAGCTTTGTTTGAACTGATTTATTTACATAAATCGTTATCGCACCAAGATTTCCTGTGAATTGGCATGGTGCAAGCGCCCCGACAATCCCAAGAATAAAGGCTGATAATAAAGGAATACCTTCAGTACTGCGGCCCATCGATAAAAAAGGCTGGCTCAGGAAATTGCTGATTTGATTGAAAATCTCATACATGGCAGGACCAACTCCTTAAATCTCTTACAATATTAAAATTGTACTATGGTATGCCTCTTTCTGAATGTTAAATATACTACAAATTTAAGGAGAAACTGTGCAGATTGGTAACAAAGCTTAAGTTCTGGATTACGTTGATGTTAGCAGCGCGTTTGGCGGAATCACATAGTGGTTTCGCGGATACATCGTTGAAATTGGCGGAAACATCGTTGAAGTTGGCGGAATCATCGTTGAGATTGCCGGAATTATCGTTGAGATTGGCGGAAACATCGTTGAGATTGGCGGAAACATCGTTGAAGTTGGCGGAAACATCGTTGAGATTGGCGGAAACATCGTTGAGATTGGCGGAAACATCGTTGAGATTGGCGGGATTATCGTTGTGGATGGCGGAATTCTGTAGTGATTTTGCGGGATTATCGTTTGGATATAGGCTAAAGACCCATCCCATATAGAATATAAGTGGTGCAAACATGGCTATGAACGACCATAAGTATTGAAAAAGGAGTCCCGTTCTCTCATGGTTGCCCGGTCCGCGGTCAATTTTAAAGTTAAAGAAAAACACCACTTTTAAAAAATGGTGTTTGAACAATTCTTATTTAGCTGTGTCTGTTGAAAGCTGCCAAGTGACGCCAAATTTGTCAGTAAGCTGACCATAGGAAGGGCTCCAAAAGGTTTGCTGCAGCTCCATGATCACCTTGCCGCCTTCTTTTAACTTTTCATAAACTTCCTTTGTGGTTTCCGGATTATCAAACAGAACCGCAATTGATACTTGGTCTCCGACTTGATACGGATTGCCAGGGAAGGTATCGGATAGCATAAGATTGAAACCGCCAACTTGTAATTGAGCATTTAATACTAGATTTTTAACGTTTTCAGGCTTGTCAGCATTGCCTGGCATGTCACCAAAGGTTTGGAGGCTAACAACCTCAGCACCTAGTGCATTTTCATAAAACTTAACTGCTTCCTGTCCATTTCCGTTCATAACGAGATATGGATAAATATTGGTAATCATTAAGAAACACCTCTCCATTTAGATTCAATCAATAACTTCAATTATTGGTATACTTAATCCTTCATAAACAAAAAAAAAAAGAAAAACCTGCAGAACTTCTGCAGGCTTACTTTAAGGAAGCAAGAGCATTTAAAGCAATGATCGCTTCCTCTTTAATTGCCTTTTGGACAAGGTCAGTATGAGGATTATAGTTTTCGAGTAAATCAGAATCGGCAAAGCCATCGATCGCCAAAATAGCTCCAGCTTTGACTCCCCGTAACGAAGCTATGACAAACAGGGCAGAATTCTCCATCTCAACAGCCTTTACCCCGGCCTTTTTATATAAATGATGAGGAAATTCCAATACACCTGAATAAAAGGCATCAAGAGTTAATGTAAGTCCTTCAGTAACTGAAAGGTCAGTCTCTTTGCCGGACTCAACTAAAGCTTCCACAATCAAGCGGTCAGCAATTGCAGGAAAACCGGAAGGCACAAGCTGGCTGGTCAGCCCGTCTGTTCTTGCAGCCGCTGTACTAATAACGAGACTTCCAGGTGGTACCTCCTTATCATAGGAACCGGCCGTTCCGACTCGGATAATCGCTTCCACTCCGCCTTTAGCTAATTCTTCAAAACAGACTGCGGCACCTGGCGCACCAACCCCATGGCTGACAACGCCGATTTCTGTCCCGTTCCATTCCCCTTTAAAGCTGTGATACTCGCGATTCTCCGCTAGCTTTACAGGCGCACTCAATTTTGAAGCTATTTCACCTGCGCGGTGTGGATCACCGCATACAATCATCCGTTTCGGCAAATCCCCTGGGTTAATTTTTAAATTAGGCAAACTATCAGTCATATTCTTTTCTCTCCCATTCATCTTCAGGAATGGGAAGATCTTCACCAGAAAAACGCTCTTCCTTAAATGGATCTCCATTAATATGAAAACCATTTTGCTCCCAGAAGCCTGGGCTGTTTTCGTCCAAAAATTCAATGCCGCGAACCCACTTTACACTTTTCCAAAAATAAAGATGCGGAACAACGAGGCGAAGCGGCCAGCCATGTTTATCCGTGAGCGGCTTTCCTTCAAAGGAATGGGCTAGAAGCACATCATCCCGGTCCAGATCCGTTAAGGCGAGATTAGCCGTATAATCAGGGTCAGCATGCAGGATCACATATTTTCCTTTTGGCTCGACACCGAGTACCTTTAAAAAATCACTGAATTTAACCCCAGTAAACTGATTATCAAATCTTGACCATCTGGTTACGCAATGAATATCACAGGTAACAGATGACTGGGGCATGTCCAAAATTTCTTGATAGGTTACGGTTACAGGTGTTTTAACCGCTCCAAAAATCTTTAAATCCCAATTTTCCAAGTCATATTCAGGCACTTCCCCCTCGTGTAAGATAGGGAAACGCTCAGTCAATACTTGTCCTGGCGGAAGGCGTTTAGCAAGTGCAGGGTCAACCGCTGGAACCTTTGTTTTTCGAATTCGCTCTGCTTTATCCATGAAAACACTCCTAAATGATGATTTTTTAGCGTGAGCTCTGCTGTTTATTTTGGCTTCCCATTCCCTTATCACGGAGGAAAAACATAGCCAGCAAGGTAATAACGTATGGGAGCATGGCTGTAAACTGAGTAGGCATCGAGAAGCCTTGAAGCCGGATACTAAGAGCATCCATCAGGCCAAACAGTAAGCTTGCCGCCATGACTCCAATCGGATGTGACTGTCCGAGCATCATGGCAACGAGGGCAATAAACCCGCGACCTGCTGTCATGCCTTCCGAAAACATGGTCACCTGTCCAAGTGAAAGCTGCGCACCTGCAAGACCGCATAAAATACCACAAAGAATAACCGCGGAATATTGAATCGTTGTAACCTTTAATCCAAGGCTTCTGCTGGCTGTTTCATTCATTCCAGCCGCTAAAAACCGGAAGCCCGCTACAGTACGATAAAAAAAGAAGTAAAGCAAAATTGCAATTAAAAATGCAACATAGACGAGCAATGACTGCCCCGATAAAATTTTTCCAAACACCGGAATATTTTCTATAACAGGGAGGTGCAATTTAGGCAGTCCGGCCATATTTTTATCATAATAAGCGCCCTTTACATTAAAAATCGTACGGAGTGCAAAGGTGGTACCACCAAGAGCCAAAAAGTTAATCGCAATACCCGCAACAATTTGATTTGCTTTCAAATGAATCGCTGTATAACCGAAGATTAATGAAACGGCTGCCGTAACAGCTGCTGCAAAGAGAACGGCAAGGAACACACTTCCGGTCAGATGATTTCCTACAATCGCAGAAAAGGCGCCAACTAGGACAAGCCCCTCCAAGCCGACATTAAAGATCCCAACTTTTGTGCAAATAGCTCCGCCAAGGGCAGCCAGAAGGATCGGTGTAACCATTCTCAAAGTTGAATTTAATAGGGACAGGTCAAACCACTCCATGTGTATCCCTCCCCTTCCGTTTACGTTTCCACCAGCTATATGTAAATCTAGCTGAAATAAATAAGATAAGAACAGCCTGAATCACATTTGATATTTCAAGGGGAACTTCTGTATTTCTCTCCATCCCCATTCCGCCAGTCTGAAGGGCAGCCAGAAGGATAGAAGAAACAACAACTCCTAATGGATTGGAGTTAGCAAGAAGAGTTGCCATAATGCCTGTCCATGCAAGGCCTGGCGCAGTTAAAGCACCATCAACAAAACGGTACTGGCTTCCGAGGACCTCCACTGTTCCTGCAAGACCAGCTAAACCACCGCTCCAAAACATGCTAAAAAGCAGAACCTTCATTTTGTTTACGCCGCCATATTCAGCAAAGAAAGGATTCATCCCTGTCATTTTCAATTCATAGCCGATAGCAGTTGATTTAAAAATAACATAGAAAATAATAGCTGCTGCTATCGCTATAATAAAGCCAGCATGAAGGGTCATACCCGTAAAAAGCTTCGGCAGCCAGGCAGCCTGCTCTAACATGGGTGTCTGGGCCAAAGCAGCAGAGCCTGTTTTATCCTGAAAAGGTCCTGAAACCATATAGCTGGCGAATAAAGTAGCGATATAGTTTAAGAGAAGGGTAGAAATCAAAAGCTGTACCTTAAATTTAGCCTCCAGCCATCCCGCAAAGAAGGACCATATTCCCCCAGCGATTATCCCGGCTGCCAGAGCAGCAATGATTTTAACAAAGCCAGGACCAGGCACATATAGTGCAGCCAATGCAGCAGACAAAGCCCCCAGCACCATCTGTCCTTCGGCTCCTAGATTAAAAACCCCTGCCCTGAAAGCCAGAGCAACACCAAGACCAACCAACATAATAGGAGTAGATCTTGCAAGTGTGGAGGTTATAAAATAAAAGTTGCCAAAAGCACCGTTCCACATTTCCTTATAGGCAGTCAGAATCGATTCCCCAACAAGACTAATGGCAATGGCCCCTGTTATTAAGCCAATGATAACCGCCAGCAAAGGCTGTGCTAATGAACTAAACAGTTGCCGAAGCTTTAATTGTAGAGTCATGCTGTTTACCTCCTGCCATTAATAAACTTAACCGTTCTTCTGTTGCGTCTTTCCGCTCCATCTCTCCTGCTATTTCACCTTCATACATCACGAGAATTCGGTCAGAGAGCGATAAAATCTCTGAAAGCTCTGAAGAAACCAGTAAAATACCATCTCCATTGTTACGCTTCGCAATAAGCTTTTCATGGATAATTTCCATCGCACCGATGTCTACCCCACGGGTTGGCTCAGCCGCAATGAGGAAAGGAGCACCGTGGCCAATTTCCCTGGCAGCAATCAGCTTTTGCAAATTTCCTCCAGAAAGGTTTCCTGCTTTCGGCTGCCCGGAAGGAATTCTAATGTCAAATTGCTCAATCCAGTTCTTCAGCAAACGGCCAAAAGATTTCTTTTTCAAAAATGATAGCTTTTTATATTCCGGCTGATTGTAAAAGCCCATTAATGCTACTTCATCAACCGTAGCGTCTTTAGCGGCTCCCCACAAGTAACGGTCCTCCGGTATATGGGATAATCCTTTATCCCGGATGGCTTTTACCGATTGGTTAGTAACTTCTTTTCCACCCAGTAAAACCGAACCTTGTTCTGTTCTGCGAAGGCCTGAAATAACCTGCAGTAATTCAGACTGGCCATTTCCCGATACTCCAGCTATGCCAACAATTTCACCATGATTAACAGTAAAAGAAACATCATTTAGTAACGGCTTTTCCTCTTTTTCTTTTACCGTTACATCTTTCACTTCAAGAAGCGGTGCTCCGTTCAGTTTAACCCGGGAGGTAAGCTCACGAAGCTCCCTTCCCACCATTCGCTGTGCCAGTTGATCGATGTTGGTCTCTTTTTTGGCAAAGGTTCCGGTCATCTTTCCATTTCGCAGGACGGTTATGTGATCAGCAGCCTCCATTACCTCTCTCAGCTTATGGGTAATTAAAATAACGCTTTTCCCCTGGTCAGCGAGGTATCTGACAGTTTTTAAAAGCTCTGTAACCTCCAAAGGAGTAAGAACGGCAGTCGGTTCATCAAGAATAATAATCTCCGCTCCCTGATAAAGGACCTTTAAGATTTCAATCCGCTGTTGTTCGCCGACAGAGCATTTTGCCGCTTTAACAGAAGGCCGAACACTGATTTTATATTGTTCCGAAAGAGAACCGACAGAATCTTCAGCTTCTTTCCTTTTAAAAAATCCCAGTTTGCCAGGTTCACGCCCAATTACAATATTTTCCGCGGCAGTAAAGTCAGGGAACAACATAAAATGCTGATGGACCATTCCGATTCCATGTTTAATAGCGTCATTTGGACCATTCAAATCCAGTGGCTTTCCTTCCAGCAGCATTTCACCGGAAGTAGGCTTTTCCATGCCATAAAGCATGCGCATTAATGTTGTCTTGCCCGCACCGTTTTCCCCAACAATGGCATGTACCTCTCCCCTATTTACTGTCAGGGAAACATCTTCATTGGCAAAAAAATCACCGTATTTCTTTGTCATATTCTTCATTTCCAGACGTGCTGTCATAATGTCCCTCCTTTTGTGGAAAATGTAGGTAATGAATCCCTATAACACATGCGAACCGACTGCTAAGGCAGCCGGTTCACAGTACCATTTATCTTATTTTGCAAGCGGGTTTTTAACTTCTTTCTTGCCTGACTTAATATCTTCAGCAATAGCTTTTACTTTATCAATGGCTGCTTGTCCTACAAACGGATTTAAAGGAGTTTTGCTGTCTCTTGTAACATATGTTAAGCCAACGCCATCCTCTTTTAAGCCGTAAGAAACTTCCCCAGCCTTATACTTGCCTTCAGTGAAATCTTTAACGGTTTGATACGCTGCTGTATCTGTCCCTTTTAATTGGGAAAGGACAACATGAGCTGGGTCAATAACTGTTCTATCTACGTCCTGGCCAGCAGTATAGAACCCTTTTTCTTTCGCTGCTTCAAATACACCTAAGTCACCAACAGCTGATGCACCCGCAATAAAGTCTGCTCCTTTGGATGCCTGAAGAAGGGCTAACTCTTTTGCTTTGGCAGGATCCGTAAAGCTGCCAACATAGTTTAATAGGAATTGTGCATTTGGATTCGTTTCCTTGAGGCCATTTTCAAAAGAAACCGTCCATTTTTTCATCATTGGGATATCCTGTGCTGCAACCATTCCGACCTTGTTTGTCTTAGTGGACAAGCCAGCTGCTGCACCCAGCAGGTAAGCTGCTTCCTGTTCCTTAAAGGTTACACTTCGAACATTTGGAAGATCTACAACTGTATCAATAATGGCAAACTTCTTATCAGGATTTTCAGCTGCTACTTTTTTAAGAGCATCTTCTGATTCAAATGATGAAGTGATAATCAAATCATAGCCTTCAGAAACGGCAACGCGCAGATTATCTTCAATAGCCGCATGGTCTGTTGATTCAATCGTTTTTAGGTCTGCCCCTGCTTCTTTAGCAGCCTTCTTAGCTCCCTCATCCATCTGCTGGAAGAAAGGATTAACACCAATTTTTTCAGGAAGAACAAGAGCTATCTTTTTCTTCTTATTTGAATCCTCTGTCTTGTTTCCACCCTTTTCTGAAGAACCGGATTGGCAGCCCGCTAATAAAAGGGCAATAATAGCAAATAAAATATAAAACTTCTTCATCTTGTGTATTTCCCCCTATGCTGTTTTCGTGTTTTTAAATGTTATATAGCTAACTTACTAGAAAAATGACTGAAATTCAACCTAAACATGAACTTTTATAAAAATAAATATATATAATGTTCGTGTTTTAGGTTAAAAACCAAATAAAAAACTCCTCCTGGAAAGGAAGAGTTATATTTTATATTCTCTCCCTCATCTATCAGAACGTAAAGTTCTGCTGGAATTGGCACCATTCTATTAAAAATAGCGGTTGCCGGGCATCATAGGGCCAGTCCCTCTGCCTCTCTGGATAAGGTTATTACTATATTCACTTTTAAAACGTTATTCTCATTTTATCGAATTATTATAATATTGCAAGAGTTATTTTTATATTTATATAATAACTTTAGTTTGTCATTTTTTGGAAACACCAACTATAAGTATTAAAGTCCTATTTTTCGACCTATCCTACCATGTTAATATGAAAATGGAAGAAAAATACCAAATAATAAAATGACAAGGGGACTTTACGTGATCACGAAAAAATCCTTAGCTGCATCCGTTCTTGCTACTTCCTTAATTTTCTCAGGCGGAGTATTATCTGCGCCTTTGATGTCACACGTTTCCGCCGCCCAGACAACGAATTATCAAACACAATTAAATACGCTTTCAACTTATTATGCCGGCATTTTACGGACTCTGGAAAACTACTCAAATAAATTGGACAAAGCAAAAACTGAAAAAGAAGCCATGGATATTTATGACCATTACCTTACCTACTTTGAAAAGGTATTAGATACAGACACCCCTATCAAAGGCTATAACTCCGAAATTCAGCTGATGGATGAATATATTTATAATAGTTTAGTAGAAATGTATAACTTTGAAGTGGACACAGTCGATTATGAAAATGGGGATCTTTCTGAGGCAGATTATAAAAAAGCTTATCAAAATATGACCAGCTACGTGGATACACAGGATTCCCTTTTTAAGAAGGCCGCTGCATCCTATAAAGCCAAGTATAAAGTTACTTTTGGCAAAGACATGCTCTATCTCCTTGACCAAAGTGCAGAATCAGAAGTACCACCGATCCAGGGGAAAACATATACAGTGATAAAAGGCGACACACTTTACAGCATTTCCAAAAGAAATAAAACCACTGTCAGCACCTTGAAAAAGTTAAACAATCTTAAGAGCGATTTCATAAGAGTGGGACAGATAATCAAACTGCCTTCAGCGCCTGTTAACACTCCAGCTCCTTCTGCTGCTTTTACTGTTAAGAAAGGCGATACACTTTACAGCATTGGCAAAAAGGTAAAGTTATCCGTTGCTGAACTGAAAAAACTTAACAACTTGAAAAGTGACCGGATTTATCCTGGACAAGTGCTTAAACTGAAAAAAGTAAACTATTAAAAACGGCCGGTACTAATCGTTTAAACATACAGAACCATTCGGCAGCTTTGTTATAGACTTCATTTTATATATGTACACCAAAAAGGGCCTGGAAAATTCCATGCCCTTTTCTTTATTTTCTATTGCCAGCCATCCTGCAGGTTAAGGTCCAGGGTACTAACTTCCTCACCGCCTACAAAAAGCTTACCGCCTTCAATGGTAAATTCTTTATCAAAATTATACACAGCGTCATTTTTAAATTCCTGGACAAAAGCAATTTTGTACTGCCCATCCGGTAGACGTCCTTGATAAAACCCATTTTGTAACCAACTGGAGCCTATAAATTCTCCATCAAGTGTAGCGAAAACTACGTTGCCATCTGCTACCAGTTGTTCACCATTAAGGACTGTACCAGATACGGATACAGCGGGCACCTGTATATCAAGCTGTTCCGTCTGAACACCATTTATAAATAATTGACCAGATTTCATACTAAATTCAGTACCTGGACTAAAATCGGTCCCATCATAAAGATAAACTTCATTCACTTTGTAATCCCCATCTGGCAAACGGAATTGGAATCGGCCTTCCTCATTTGCCTGGCTCCACATCCAAATAGGATTATCAGCATCATTCATTTCCGAAATATAAACATCACCCATTACAGGATTTCCGGATTCTGCTAGTATTCCTGTTAATGTAATCGGAGGAACTGAGATTCCAAGTACACTTTGCAATTCGCTATTAACATACGTTTTCCCATCAATAATGGAGAATGATTGATTTATATAGCCAACGGTTCCATCCTCAAGCTGAACGTCATTTACTATATAATCCCCATCACCCAGGCGCATAGTAAAGGTGCCGTCACTATTAATACTCTTCCAGGTATAAAAACTTTGGTCAGGAGTGCTAACAGTAATATAGCCACCCGTTACATTTGCGTCTCCATCTTTAACTAAAGCATGTAAACTAACAGGCGGAATCTGAAGCTTCAATAGGGGCTGCTCTTTTCCACCAACAAACAATTTCCCGTTGATAATATCAAAAGTGGCCGAGATCGCGACGTCCTGGTCTTCCTCAAATAAATAGGCACCCCTAACATTATAGCTTCCGTCTGTTAAACGTAAGGAGTAAACCCCGGTCTCATCAGTTTGAGCATAATACCCTTCAGCATTTCCATCCTCTAAGGATTTTTCAATATAGACTGAACCCTGAAACGAATTCCCTGAGTCCATCAATTTTCCGCTAAGAGTAACAGGTGGCAGCTTAATATTTAATGCTGATACCACTTGCCCATTCTGAAAAAGTTTTCCATTATGAACTTCAAAAGGAAGATTTACCGGCGTACCTCGATATTGTTCATCAACAAAAGTGACAGCATAATAGCCATCTTGAAATCTATATTGGAATCCACCTTTAGTATCAACAGGAATGCCTATCCAAATTCCACTTCCATCGGAAGTATTTCCCTCAATATTTATATACGCATTCGCAATTGGTTTCTTCCCATCTGAAAGAGTACCCTTGACGTTTATATCCGGAACCTTTATTTGGATTGAAGAGACCTTTACTCCCTTAATGTAGATCTTGCCTTCTCGTACTTCAAAGGTTGTAGCTGGCCATGCCGAATAGGTTTGGTGGTCAATACCAATGTTATACCTCCCGTCAGGCAGCGTTCTTAAAGAAAATTCTCCTTGGTTGTTGGATACGACGTACTGAATGAACTCGGTGTCATAATCATTTTCTGAGAGAAGCCTTTCTAAAACAATATTGGCTCCCACTAATGGCTTGGAGGTATCTCCAACCTTTCCTTTAATAGAATTGACAGGAATGTTAATGGAAAGACTTGTTTGCTGCTCGCCTTCCACTAAGACTTTTCCAGCTTCCACTGTGAACCCTAAATCATACCGATAAAATCCATTATCCGACTGAATCCCAAAAAGATAGTAATTTCCATCCGGAAGGGAAGCAGAAAAACTTCCATTGCCTTTTGAAGATATAGTATAAATTTCTTCCTCTTCTTCACTATATTTTGAAATAATTAAATCTGCTTTTAAACCACTGGTGCCTTCCTTTAATACACCATTAAAATTACTTGCTTCAGCTGTAGGCTTCTTCGCCTGTTCCTTTTTGGAAAGGGTGATCACGCCTTCTTTTAACCCTTTGATCTTACCTTCTTTTACAACAAAATTTTTATTCGTACCATACCAGCCGGTGTTTTTACCTTTTACACCTTTAACAGTATATGTACCATCCTTTAAATTCTTCCTAAAGGAACCGCTGCCATCCGTCATGATAGGAATCCTTTTTGAGCTTCCCTGCTCACTTATCATGACTAAGCTGTTTTTTATTGGCGCAGACTTCTCTTTGATGGTACCCTTTACTCCTTTCGCTGATATGTCTTTACTTGCTGCTGCATGAACATTGCCTAACGCAACGCTCATGAACATGATGACTAATAAAAGCACGTTCACTACTTTTTTCCTCATCCTTTTTCCCCCGTCTCATAATAGTAAAAAATAATAGCCTTCTTCTAGAAGACTATTATTTTCCCCAACTAATTATATTCAATTTACATTTATTAACACCCTTTTAACTTTTTACCAAAAATATTATTTCCTTCTACAATATTCCCCTTGACTTTAACCTGAGCTTTTTTCCATGATAGAAAATAAAAAAGCAGCAATACATATGTATCACTGCTTACTAAATTATTGAACCTTCTCAAGCTGCTTTCTTTCTTCTTGAACAAAAAGGATTCCCAATTCGTAATGATCACCCTCATACAATGCCCTTTGCACAAAACGAATTTGTCCGTTTGTATCAATTACTTCAAGCTTGCAGTGAGCACGGTTTTTTTGAAGGGCTTCGTAAAAGCTTTGTTCATCACGAACATTTACTCCGTTAACTTTAGTAACTAGTTCTCCAACCTGAAGCGCCATTTTATGTGCTGGGCTGTTTGGGATGATCCCCAAAATCATCAGGCCATGATTCTTTTTGGAAAAATAGAAAGGCAGATTTTCATCTTTAACCCTTTGAATTAATGCAAGCAATTCTCTTCCTATAACAGCAACAGCAGCTGCCACGATTGATAAAACAGGATACCAATACCCTGCAATGGAAATAAGCAGTGCCAGCACACCCAAACCTATTACTCTCTTACCTTGCGTTTGTACGGCTTCTTTCGGAAGCAGTCCTTGGATTTGCTGATTATAGCCAATGGCAAAAGGCACTAAAAGAAGGGAAAATCTATGTTCCCCAAGAGAGAAAACAGGCCACCACTCAAAAGGCAGATGAAGGATATTCCCTGGGATTAGCATGAACAGGGGAAGGATCCAGAGACGTTTAACCTCATGAACACCGACACGCTGTCCTCTCTTACTAGTTATTAGCTTAGGTGAAGTTCCATTGCTTCCATTTTTAAAAATAAGAATACCTTCAGCTATTAATAACAGGGCCAATATAATGGCCACAGAAGGATAAATAAGCTTGTCCGCCTCAGCGAAAGACTTCGTAAAAAGTGGAACACTCCATTTATTTTCAGAGATAATTATTAATGCAAAAAATGCTGCACCTACTGCATAAGCAGGAGCCATTAACCTTAGACTAGCTGTTAGATTTAAAAGAAGTGTAAATACGGCAATCAGTAAAATTGCTGCAAATGGCACGGTAATTCCTGCTGCCAAAACTATAACTGATAACACCAATCCTATTAATATTCCAAGAGGAAAAAGTTGTCTCAATTCAAAAAACGCATCAAACGCCCGAACATGAAAGTTTTTCCGTTCCCGTTTCACCCTCAAAACTCCCAGTATTCCAGCCAAAACAATTAAATAATACAAAACGGGATGCAGAAACATTCTGCCTGTCCCTTTTACTATTTCTACAAGCCAATCCTGCAGCAATCCCGCCACCAACCTCTAAGTTCAATTTTTAAAATAGCGGGCACTTTTGCCGGCTACTTCACTTTATCTTATTCTATCAAAATGCTTCCATAAAACCTATTGATTGTTACAGAAAACAAAAAGAAAAAGCAGGAAAAGTCCCTGCCTTTTCTGAAACTATTATTTTCTATTTGGATACAAGCTTCAATGCTGTCTTCAACTGAAGGTCATTCTTTTCTTTCTTGAGCTCAATACGGACCTCATCTTCAAGCTTTATGGCAGTTTTCGGACCTATCTCTCCGGTAGGCTTGAGACCATTTTCCTGCTGGAACGCTTTGACTGCTTTTTCTGTTTCCACGCTAAAGTAGCCATCGGTACGGCCTGGTGCAAAACCAAGTCCCTTTAAAATTTGCTGGGCGTTTTTAACCTGTTCGTTATTCATATCCTGTTCTAGCTTTTTATCTACCTGAAGAGGGTGAGTATCGAAAATTTTCGGCTGTTGGACCTTTACTGTTGGTTCAATTCCCTTTTTATGAATCCAGTTTCCGTCCGGTGTGAGCCATTTAAATAATGTTAATTTAATATTGCTGCCGTCACCCATAGGGACTGCCTGCTGTACTGTGCCTTTACCAAAGGTCTTTTCCCCTACAAGCGGATAGTGCTCCGCTTCCTTTAGGGCACCCGCCAGGATTTCAGATGCTGACGCACTTCCTTTGTCTACCAGAACTGCGACCGGATAGGCTTTTTCTTTTTTCAAGGTAGTAAAATAACGATCTTTCTGGCCATTCCTTTTTTCAATTTGCACCATTGGCTTGTCATCTGTTACCAATTCGCGCATTATTTCTTCAACACTAGAAAGAAGGCCACCCGGGTTGCCTCGAACATCAAGCACAAGCCCTTTAATTTCTTCATCCTCAAGCTTTCCTAACTGTTTTTTGAAATCAGCAGATGTGTTCTCCGAAAATGAAGTAATTTGGATATAACCGATTTTCTTTCCATTCACTTCTTTAATTTTAGAATTAACGGTTTCAAGTGGTATCTCATCTCTTTTAACGTTGATTCCGATGGGATTAGTTACACTTTTACGTTTTATTTCCAGCTTTACTGAAGTCCCTTTCTTGCCCCGGATTTTTAATGTTGCCTGGGTAAGATCGAGACCATCAAGGCTCTGCCCGTCCACCTTTAAAATTTCATCATTCGGCTTTAAACCTGCTTTTTCAGCGGGGGAATTTTTAAATGGGGAAATAATAACAATCTTCCCATCCACCTTACCCACCTCCGCTCCTATTCCTTCAAAAGAAGAATCTAGTGCCTGATTAAATTGATTGGCAGTTTCTTTATCCATATAAACGGAATAAGGATCCTTCAGTGTAGCGAGCATTCCCTGAATAGCACCTTCTGTCAGTTGATCCCGGTCAACTTTCTCAACGTACCTACTTAGGATAAGTTCATATGCCTGAGTCACTTTATCAAGATTTTCCGTATCTGTCTGCTTACTTTGCGGCAGTTTATTGCTTTGTACAACAGCATTATTTAATGCTGTTGCCTCCGTCTCCGTCCACTTTATCCCGGCGTATGTACCACCTGCTCCTGCCAGCATGGAACCTGTCATCATCAAGGCAATCCATTTTCGACTCATTCTCCATCCTCCTTTTTAACTCCTGTTTAAATAATAAAAAGCATCAGCCGGAAAATGCGATGCCTGGTTACTAACATATATGTAAAAAGGGGACGAGTTATGAGAACTTTCATCTTCTGTATCTTTCTGGAAATCTGAAATTATAGTTTTTTATTTTGATAAACTTGGGTAAATAAAAAAGGAAGAAGCAAATGCTTCTTCCTGAGCTTAGTTAAGCCTAACTTACTGGAACAATCCCAATTGGGTTAATTGCATTAGATTTTGCAGCGTTCCATTCGCCTCTGTGAAGTTCAAAGTGCAAGTGCTTGCCTGTTGAATCTCCAGTATTACCCATTATACCGATTTGCTGGCCCTTAGAAACTGCGCCGCCCTGTACTAAACGGGCTTGCAAATGAGCATACAGTGTAGTATATTGCTGGCCATCAATATAGTGGGAAATTAGGATACAGTTTCCATAGCTGCTGGAAACGTATGATTTGATAACAACTCCATCAGCTGCTGCAAATACAGGTACATTTGGAGCTCTGTTACCAAAGTCTATGCCAAAGTGCATTCTGCCCCAACGGCCTCCAAAGCCAGATGTAAGAACACCAATGGTTGGCTTCGTAAATGCTCCGCTAGATACTGGAGCTGAAGCAACTGGTGCTGCTGGCGCTGGATCAGAGGATTCACTGCTGCTGTTACTGCTGCTGTGATGACTTCTAGCCGCTGCTGAAGCCGCTGCCGCTTCAGCCGCTTTTCTTGCAGCTTCCTGACGCTGCTTTTCAAGTTCTGCCGCACGCTGAGCTGCACGCTGTTGTTCTAATTGAATAGCTTGCTGTATAGCCACTTTTTGAGCAGCAAGGATTGAGCTTTCCTCTTCCATGCCAAGCTTTTCATTTTCTGCTTCATGTTGTTGTTTTTCTAAGCTTGCTACCAGACGGTTCTGTTCATCTACCTGACCGTTCAGCTTTTGTTTAAGTGTTTGCAGGCCACTTACCATTTTTTGCAGGCTGGCAAGATCACTTTCAACCTGAGCTGTTTTCTTTTCAACATCAGCCTTATCACGTTCATGCTGCTCTACAATGCCACGGTCAGCTTCAATCAGCGATGCAACCGCATTGGCACGATCCACAAAATCACTAAAGTTTTGAGATCCCATTAAAACATCAAGATAGTTAACCACTCCGCCGTTTTCCTGATAATTACGGGCCCGGTCCTTTAACAATTCATTTCTTTGCTTAATTCGTTTCTTTAATATATCAATCTCGCCATTAAGCTTTACAATTTGAGCTTTAGTCTCAGCAATTTTATTTGTTTTTTCGGTTATTTTATCACTGGTATCAGCGATTGCCAGTCCGATCTTTTCAATTTGTTTTTCAGCATCGTCCTGTTGATTTTGCAATCTGCTAATCTCTTGATTTTTTTCATTGATACCCTTAGCTACATCTGATTGTTTATTTTCAATTTGTCTTTGTTGCTCATTAAGTGATGTTGCTGAGGCTGCCTCTGTTTTTAGTGAAATGCCTCCAAATAAACTCCCTATACCTACCGTTGCTGCAACGGTAAGTGTCATTAATGATTTTCTCAATTTCCGATTTCTCCCTTCCACTGTAAGCCTATGTATAGGTAAATCGTTTCTTTATTGATAAATTCAAACTTTTTATGGTGAAAATAAGTCTAATTTATTACATCTGGATGGGCCGGATTAACCAGCCCTCCAGATAAGTAGATAATTTGCTAGACTTTAAGGAATTTCCTAACGGACATTAAGCTTCCCCATACCCCAATGATGGCACCCATTAAAACAAGCAGACCTGAAACCTGATAAATAAATGGTTCGAATGAAATTAGCTGCATGAAGTTGCCTTTTAACTTTGGCTCTAGGTAATCATAAGCATAATAGTAAGCTGTAGAAACCAATATAATCGGCAAGATGGCCCCTAAAATTCCAAGCCAAAGTCCTTCAAGGAAGAACGGCCAACGGATAAAGGAATTAGTTGCCCCTACCAGCTTCATAATGCGGATTTCCCTTCTTCTCGCTACAATCGTGATTTTGATTGTATTAGAGATAAGGAATACTGCTGTCAGCAGCAATCCAACAATTAAAGCAAGACCCACATTCCGGCTCGCCCCAATGAACTTGAAGAGCTTTTCAACCTGGCCTTTGCCATATTTAACCTTGTACGCATAATTCATATTTTCTATTTGTTTTGCCACAAACACGGTGTCTGTCGGTTTTTTCGTTTTTACGATAAATACATCGTTTAACGGATTGTCCTGTTCAAAAAGCTTAAACGTTTTTCCTTCATCCCCAAGACTCTTAATTAAATTCTTCAATTCTTGTTCTTTAGATGAAAACTTGACGCTTTTGACTTCCGGAATTTGCTCAATCTGATTCTGTAATTTCTGCTGATCTGCTTTATTTGCAGCAACATCGATGTGAACGCGAATTTCCACGTCCTCCTCAATGGTTTGTGCCACTTTGTTAAGATTCATCATAATAACGAAAAAGACGCCGACTAATATTAAGGTAACGGTGACTGCTCCAACAGAAGCAAATGTCATCCATCCATTCCTGCTAATGCTTTTAAAACTTTCACGTGCGTGGCGGCCGAGAGTTCTAACCTTCATAACCGTAATCACCTCGCTGCTCATCACGTTCAATTTTACCTGATTCAATAGCAATAACCCTGTGCTTATTTGTGTTTACGATGTCACGGTTATGTGTTGCCATGACTACTGTTGTACCACGTGTATTTATTTCCTCAAAGATGTTCATTATTTCCCAAGATGTTTCAGGATCAAGGTTTCCTGTAGGCTCATCAGCAATCACCACTTTGGGAGAGTTAACAATTGATCGAGCAATTGAAACCCTTTGCTGTTCGCCTCCTGAAAGTTCAGTCGGCATCATTCTAGCCTTGTGTTTTAAGTTTACAAGGTCGAGAACTTCCATAACCCGCTTTTTGATATACTTCGGATTTTCCTCTATTACTTCAAGTGCAAAAGCGACGTTCTCATAAACCGTCAGCATTGGCAGAAGCTTAAAATCCTGGAAGACAACTCCGATATTCCGGCGGAAGATGGGAACCTTTTTCATTTTAAGCCTTGCTATATTTACACCATTCACTAAAATAACGCCAGAAGAAGGAACCTCCTCGCGGTACATCATTTTAATGAAGGTTGACTTACCTGCTCCACTTGGCCCTACTACATAAACAAATTCGCCCTGATCAATTCGGACGTTAATACCATTAATGGCGGTTACACCATTAGGGTACTTCTTCATTACTTCTTGCATTTCTATCATTTATAATCACCTGAGGTTTGTATTACCTAAAAAGGTTTCATTTTGTTTGGATAGAAATTTCCCAATTGACAAAATGTGTGTTTTTTCGCACAAACCCATTATAACATCTTAATCTATCAAAAAGTGGGTTAAAAATATTACAGTTTCTTTTCAAAAACAGTAATAAAGACCTACTTTTAACCAACACAGCATTGTTAGGCCATTAATTTCTATATATATATAGTATTCACAACTGGAAAATCCATCATCTAGTTGGATACTCTTTAAAAACTATTATTCTTGTATATAACGAAAAAATGACAAAATAAACCCCGATAATATGGCGGAAAAATGACGAAAAATCCTAATAATTTTCAGAATAATCATTTGACAAATTAGTGAATAATCAATTATACTTTATCTTGAATTAAATAATCTCAAATTCGAGATAACTATTGGAGGAATATAAAATGACAAAAACAAAATGGACTGTGGACCCAACTCACAGCAGCGTTGATTTTTCCGTTCGCCACATGATGATCGCCAATGTAAAAGGTGCTTTCCATCAATTTGAGGCTCAGGTTGAAGCTGATCCTCAGGATCTTACAACAGCTGATATTACTTTTACTGTTGATCTATCAAGTGTTGATACTCGAAATGCCGATCGCGATAACCATTTAAAATCGGGGGACTTCTTTAATGTCGAACAAAATCCAAATATGACATTTAAGTCCACTTCAATCGAAAAGAAAGATGAAGGCGAATACGCTGTAACTGGTGATTTAACACTCAATGGAGTAACAAAACCAGAAACTTTCAAAGTAACATTTGAGGGCCAGGGTAAAGATCCATGGGGTAATGAAAAGGCTGGCTTCAGTGCAGAAGGCGCAGTTAACCGCAGCGACTACGGTTTAACTTACAATGCAGCACTTGAAACTGGTGGGGTATTAATTGGAGACAAAATCAAGGTTTCCCTTCAAATCGAAGCATCAAGAGCTGAATAATATTTATGAAACACAGGGGCTTTTGTTCCTGTGTTTTTTATTTGGCATGGTGAGTTGCATAAGATGAGAAGGGAATCCACTCCCTTTCCGCGGACGAACTTGCAAGCCTCCTCGCTCCTGCCTCACTGCAGGGTCTTGCCAGCCCGTCTTTCCGCAGGAGTGTCGCAGATTCCCCATAGTTTAAGCTTTTCAGCTTAAGTGAAAGTACTAACTTTTTTATCAGATTTATACTTTCACATCCCTTTTTATCCTACAAACAATAAAAAACGCCCTATACGAAAGTACAGGACGCTTTTGACAAATCTTTATTTTTTCTTGGAGAGCCAGTCTGCAACCTTTTCTAGCTCATCGCCCTTGATTAGGCCAGCAGGCATTCCACCTCGCCCTTTTTCAATGGTTGTTTTAATTTGATCTTTTGATAAACGTGAGCCTACATCAGCTAGTTTAGGTCCCATTCCGCCCTGAAGGTTTTCACCATGGCAGGTGGAGCATTTTTGAGAGAAAATTTTGGCTGGGTCTCCAGCGGAGGCACTTTCTTTTCCTCCCTTGTCGTTACTTCCACCGTCGTTACTTCCACCGCCGCCGCAGGCAGCAAGCGCAAGAACAAGTGAAGTTCCCATAAACAATGCAGCTAATTTTTTCTTCACTAATTATTTACCCCTTTCTAAATGTGAATTTCTAGATAATTATACCAATCCTACGCTTTTTTGAAACCCTCACCAAGTACCTCGGAGGCATCCATAACAACGATAAAGGCAGATGGGTCAAGGCTTTTTACCAGTTGTTTCAATTTCGTGAACTCCGTCTGATCAACCACGCACATCAGTACAGGCCGTTCATTATCAGTAAAACCTCCGTATGCAGATAGTTTGGTCACACCACGGTCGATTTTATTCAAAATACCTTCACGAACTTCTTCCTGCTTGTTGGTAATAATCATCGCCATTTTTGAGCGGCCAAACCCTACTTGTACGGCATCGATGGTCTTGCTTGTAACATAAAGGGCAATTAGTGCGTACAATCCCCTTTCAATATCAAAAACAACTGCAGCAATTAATACAATAAAGCCATCTATTAAAACCACACAGGTACCAAGGGTGAAACCAGTGTATTTATTGATGATTTGCGCCGCCAAGTCAGTTCCGCCTGTAGATGCCCGCCCTCTAAATACAATGCCAAGTCCCAATCCGACTCCTATTCCCCCAAATAAAGCTCCAAGCAAAGGCTGATGAGTCCAAGGTTCAATCCCGCTTGAGAGAAATACAACTGCAGGGAGAAAAATAGTTCCTACGAGTGTTTTTACCCCAAATTGCTTCCCCAGAAAAATAACACCTGCTATAAATAATGGAATGTTAAATGCCCATTGGACAAATGCAGGCTCCCATCCTAAAGTGGCGTGAAGAATCGTACTTATACCGCTAACTCCGCCCGAGGCAATTTTATTAGGAAGCAAAAAGACATTGAAAGCCAGGGCTACAATAGCCGCTCCAATAAGCACATAAATATATTCAAGAATGATTTCAATCCGGGAATCAGCCGGAAGAACTGCTTTTCGTCTCATTTTTTAGACTCTCCTATTTCCTTCATATTATATGTTGTCCGAAATAATCGAAAGTGAGTATAGCATGGCATGCATCTGCTGTAAATGCCATCCAACTAATGCTTTAAAGGAATAAAATTATATATTTGTGTCTATTTTTTGAAGTAAAGTGTGAACGATTTTTGACACTAATTCTATACCCGTACCCCTATATGTAATTTCGTTATATACTTCACGTGTAGGGGAAACACCCAGCTATTTAAAAAAATAAACTTCTTGAAGGAAGGGTCATCATATGAACAAAAAAATTATTATTGTCGGCGGTGTAGCAGGCGGGGCAACAGCAGCTGCAAGATTAAGAAGATTAGATGAAGAGGCTGAAATCATTCTCTTTGAACGGGGCGAATTTATCTCCTTCGCAAACTGCGGACTTCCATATTATATTGGAGGCACGATTCCAGAGCGCAGCAATCTGCTTGTTCAAACTGTGGAAGGAATGTCCAAAAAATTTAATCTCGACATTCGCAATTTAAGCGAAGTAACAGCCATTAATAGAGAACAAAAAACAGTAACAGTTAAAAATGTTATAACTGGCGATCAATACGACGAATCATATGACTTTGTTATCCTTTCACCAGGAGCAAGCCCAATTAAACCTCCTATTCCTGGGATTGATGAGGCAGAAGGTATTTTCACTTTAAGAAATATTCCTGATACAGATAAGATCAAAGCATTTACAGACAATCACAAACCCAAAAATGCTGTGATAATCGGCGGCGGTTTTATCGGAGTCGAAATGGCTGAGAACCTATGGGACCTTGGCATAAAAGTCACTCTTGTTGAAATGGGAGACCAAATTATGGCCCCTATCGATTATGAAATGGCAGCAATTCTGCATTCCCATCTACGCGAAAAGGGTGTTAACCTGATACTAAAGGATGGCGTTTCATCCTTTAAAACCAAAGGAAAGACCGTTATATTAAATCCTCTGTTTGCAGATATTCATTTACTTTAATGCCGCCGCGCTCGCCAACTTTTAATCCTGCCCCAACAGCAAGCTGGTTCTCCGGTTTAACCCCAATTGCAAGGATTATCATATCTGTTTCAATCGTACGTCCGCTCAAGTATTTATGCAATTGGGGATGCAATCGAGGTTACCGATTATATTAACGGCAAGCCAACCCAGATTCCATTAGCATGGCCAGCCAATCGACAGGGCCGGGTAGTTGCAGATCATATTATCGGCCGCTCTGCGAGATATGCAGGAACGCTTGGCACTTCCATTGCAAAAGTATTTGATATGACCGTTGCTGCAACAGGCAACAATGAAAAAACTCTTAAGCGTGTTGGAATGGATTATGAAGTGGTACACGTGCACCCTGGCTCCCATGCCGGCTATTATCCAGGAGCCTTCCCAATTGCACTTAAGCTCATTTTTGAAAAAGAAACAGGAAAAATCTTTGGAGCGCAGGCAGTTTCCTATGATGGAGCTGACAAGCGGATTGATGTTATTGCCACAGCAATCAAGGGCGGTCTGACTGTATTCGATCTTCCTGACCTGGAGCTTGCCTATGCACCTCCGTATTCTTCAGCAAAAGACCCGGTCAATATGGCTGGATACGCTGCAACGAATATTGCAGAAGGACTTGTTGAAATGGTGCAATGGCACGAAATTGATGAAATCGTCACAAACGGCGGCATGCTGATTGATGTTCGTGAGCCAATTGAGCGGGAAATGGGCTTTATCAAAGGCTCCATCAATATTCCTTTAGGAGAACTTCGTGACAGAGTCAGTGAACTTCCAAAGGATGAAATAATCTATGTCTCCTGCCAGGTGGGCCTTCGCGGATATCTTGCCGCAAGAATCCTTCAACAGAATGGCATTAAAGTGAAAAACCTGGATGGTGGATTCAAAACCTATTCAGCAGTATTTGAACCAGTATCAGAAGATGCATCTATAAGCGACTCAGGTGAATTAGAAACACCGGGAAATACGAAAAAGCCAATCGAAACCATTTTAGTTGACTGTTCAGGTCTGCAGTGCCCTGGACCAATCATGCAGGTTTATAAAACGATTGATACTATGAAACCGGGCGAGGTTCTTGAGGTCCTTGCAACAGACCCTGGTTTTGCGAAAGACATTAAAGCATGGTCTTCTAAAACAGGGAATCCTTTAATTGAATCAAAATTTGAAGATAAAAAGTTTAAAGCCTTTATTGAAAAAGGCGGTGAAGTCTCCTCTCCAGCTGTATCAGGTGCTGGTAAGGATGGAACAACAATGGTAGTCTTTTAGCGGCGACCTGGATAAAACCATTGCTTCTTTTATCATCGCCTGCGGTGCTGCAGCAACGGGCAAAAAGGTAACCATGTTCTTCACCTTTTGGGGATTAAATGTCCTGCGGCGTGCGGATGCCCCGCATGTTGAAAAAGATATGATGGAAAAAATGTTTGGTATGATGATGCCTAAAGGTGTCAATGAGCTTCCGTTATCCAAAATGAACATGGGCGGCATGGGCGCAAAAATGATCAATCACGCCATGCACAGAAAAAATGTGGACGATATAGCTACTTTAATGAGAAACGGTATGGATGCAGGAGTAAAACTTGTCGCTTGTTCCATGTCCATGGATATTATGGGCATAAAACTGGAGGAACTGATCGACGGAGTTGATATTGGCGGTGTCGCATCCTATTTGGGAGACGCAGAAGAATCTAGTTTAAACCTGTTTATCTAATCGTGTAGGCCGCCCTCGGGCGGCTTTTTACATTTAAAACCATAATTTGGAGGATAATCCAAGAAAATTTTATTTTTTGTATGACATATAGCGACAAAGAGAAGGTTTCAAGATATAGTATTTTCACCTAGAATTGTAGTCTTTTTTAACGATATACAGGGATTTGCCTGGAAAAACCGCCATCTTTCGGCACATACAGCAAGCGACTTTGCGGAATTTGTTGGAAGTTTTATTGTTTATTTTTGTGAGAATGGCGGTATTATCTAGGTATAAAATAAATAAAGATTATAAACGTCCCAGCCAGTGTTAACACCATCGACTTAAATTCAATTATTAATGGAAATTTTAATAGAAGGGGTGTTTTCTCATGAAAATCAAAGCGGGATCTTGGAAAATGCTAAGCGCCCAGGACAAGCAGTTTATCCTAAAGGTGCTTTGCGAACGATCAAAATACAAAAAAAGTGCATAAATTAATAGCCTTTGCCGAAATGGCAAAGGCTTTATTTTTTATTCTTCCTTATATGCGAGTTTAGAGCGAAGATAAGCATTGATAAAGACATCAATGTCGCCATCCATTACGCCCTGAAGGTTGCCGACTTCAGTATTGGTACGGTGGTCTTTTACCATGGAGTAAGGGTGGAATACGTAGGAACGGATCTGGCTTCCCCAGCCGATTTCCTTTTGCTCGCCTCGAATTTCAGCAAGCTGCTTCTCCTTCTCCTCAATTTCGCGCTGGTAAAGCTTAGCTTTCAGCATTTTCATCGCGGTATCGCGGTTTTTAATCTGAGAACGCTCAGTCTGACAGCTTACAACAACGCCTGTTGGCATATGTGTAATCCTGACGGCGGAGTCAGTGGTATTAATATGCTGACCGCCGGCACCGCTTGCACGATACGTATCAACTTTTAAGTCCTCAGTGCGGATGTCAATTTCAATATCATCATTTAGTTCCGGCATAACTTCACAGGAAACGAAGGAGGTATGGCGGCGGCCTGATGAGTCAAACGGAGAAATCCTAACCAAACGGTGAACGCCTTTTTCCGCCTTTAGGTAACCATAGGCGTTATGGCCTTTAAAGGAAAGGGTAACACTCTTGATTCCTGCTTCATCACCTGGAAGATAGTCAAGAGTCTCTACTTTAAAGCCCCTCTTCTCACCCCATCGAGTATACATACGAAGCAGCATGGAACCCCAGTCCTGGGACTCTGTTCCGCCTGCACCCGGGTGAAGCTCAAGGATGGCATTGTTTCTATCATATTCCCCGCTAAGGAGAAGATTCAATTCGAATTGATTTAAGCGTTCGGTTAACTCTGCAAGTTCGGTTTCAAGCTCCTCCTGCAGCTCCGCATCGCTTTCTTCTTTGACCAGTTCATAGGTGAGTTCGATGTTCTCATATATTTCATATAAATCTTTAAACTCAACGACCTGGTCCTTCAAGCTGTTTGATTCGCTGATAACAGTCTGTGCAGCCTGCTGGTCATTCCAAAAATCAGGCTGGAGCATGATATCATCTAACTCAGCTATTTTGGCTTCCTTATTTTCGAGGTCAAAGAGACCCCCTAAAGTCCGCTAAAATTTTAGCTGATTTTTCAAGCTCATTTCTTATACTTGCTAATTCCATTTCAAAGTCACCTCTATAAAAATTTCTGTATCATAGTTTATTCGATCGGTGTTAATTGTTCTTCATCTATTATAACGGTTTGGAGTGAATAAATTCAAAAAGTCGTAAGAAATCGGTGTTCGGGCCGCCCCTGCAAAATTGTTTGCAGAATTACGATATGCAAGTGGAGCAATCAATTCACTCGAATTAAATGAAGTATTGGCGCGTAAAAGTCCTGGTTCCGCGCATAAAACAGCGAAAACGGCGCGTAAGCAGGTCATTTCGGCGCGTAAGCCTGAGAATTCCGTGCGTAAGGTTCTTTTTTTGGCGTGCAATCAAAAAATTCCGCGCGTAAGGTTCTATTTAGTACATAAAGTAAAGGATTCGTCCTGCAACAATCAAAACCAAAAGGAAAAGAGACCCAGCCGGAGCCGGTCTCTCCTTAATTCATCTATTACTCATATTTCCCGTGGCAGTTTTTGTACTTTTTGCCGCTGCCGCAGTGACATGGGTCATTTCGGCCGATATCCACAGATTTTACCTTCGGCTTCTTTTTTACTTCCCCATCTTCTTTAGGATTTACTGCGTGTCCCTGGGCAACCTCCTGGCGCTCAAGGTTGTTCTGGATTTCCGCTTTCATAATATAGCGGGCTGCATCTTCTTCAATGGCAGCAATCATAGCTTCAAACATCGCGAAGCCTTCATGCTGGTACTCACGAAGAGGATCAATTTGACCGTATGCACGCAAGTGGATACCTTCACGCAGCTGGTCCATCGCATCGATATGGTCCATCCACTTTGTATCAACCGCACGAAGTACGATAACTTTTTCAAATTCACGCATTTGTTCAGAAGAAAGAACTTCTTCTTTTTCATCGTATCGCTCTTTAATTTTCGCAAAAATGAACTCAGCCATTTCATCAGGATATTTACCCTTCAGGTCTTCAACAGTTATGTCACCTTCATGAAGGAGATTTGCATTTACATAATTGATAAGTCCCTCAAGATCCCAAGCCTCTTCATCTTCATTCTGAGGAGTATGAGCATCAATCGCATACTTAAGCGTTCTTTTAATCATTCCTTCAACAATATCACGAAGGTTTTCAGACTCAAGAACTTCGTTACGCTGTCCGTAAATGATTTCACGCTGCTGGCGAAGAACATCGTCATACTGCAGGAGTTGTTTACGGGCATCAAAGTTGTTGCCCTCAACACGTTTTTGAGCAGATTCAACGGCACGTGAAACCATTTTACTTTGAATTGGCTGGGTGTCGTCCATACCAAGGCGCTGCATCATTGTTTTCATATTATCAGAGCCGAATCGGCGCATCAGTTCATCTTCCATCGACAAGTAGAATTGGGTTACCCCAGGATCTCCCTGACGTCCGGAACGTCCGCGGAGCTGGTTATCGATACGGCGTGATTCATGACGCTCTGTACCAAGAACAGCAAGACCGCCAAGATCAACTACACCTTCGCCCAGCTTGATATCCGTACCACGGCCGGCCATATTGGTTGCAATGGTAACTGATCCCTTTTGCCCAGCCTCGGCAATAATTTCCGCTTCACGGAAATGGTTTTTCGCGTTCAATACATTATGGCGAATACCTTTTTTCTGCAGATAATTTGAAATCAACTCAGAGGTTTCAATAGCAACCGTACCAACAAGGACTGGCTGGCCTTTTTGATTGCGCTCAGCTATATCCTCAACAACCGCTCTGAACTTACCGTCCATGGAAGCATAAATTAAGTCAGCACGATCATCACGGATAATCGGTCTGTTCGTTGGAATCACAATAACGTTCATATTGTAAATGTTACGGAATTCTTCTTCTTCCGTTTTCGCTGTACCAGTCATACCGGAAAGCTTTTCATACATACGGAAGTAGTTCTGGAAAGTAATCGTTGCAAGAGTCATACTCTCGTTTTGTACTTCCAGACCTTCTTTTGCTTCGATCGCCTGGTGCAGACCTTCACTGTATCGGCGGCCCTTCATCAGACGGCCAGTGAACTGGTCAACGATTACAATTTCGCCATCCTGAACAACATAGTCAACATCCAGATGCATACTGACATTTGCCTTCAGCGCCTGGTTGATATGGTGATTCAAGCTAACATGCGACATGTCGAAAAGATTTTCAATCCCAAAAGCACGCTCTGACTTGCTAATTCCTTCTTCTGTCAGCATAACGCCTTTTGTTTTTTCATCATAAGTGAAATCCGTGTCTTTTTTCAGCGTGCGGACAAATGCGTTCGCCTGCATATAAAGAGCTGCTGATTTTTGAGCAGTACCCGAAATAATCAAAGGAGTACGCGCTTCATCGATCAAAATGGAGTCAACCTCGTCAATTACTGCAAAGAAAAGCGGACGCTGAACCTTTTGTTCCTTATATACAACCATGTTGTCGCGCAAATAGTCGAAGCCGAGCTCATTGTTTGTACTATAGGTAATGTCGCAGGCATACGCTTCATGCTTTTCTTCTTTGTCCATACTGTTTAGATTCAGACCGACGCTTAAACCAAGGAAATTGTACAGCTCGCCCATTTCAGTGGCGTCACGGCTGGCAAGGTATTCGTTGACTGTAACAACGTGAACACCTTTACCGGAAATGGCATTTAAGTAAACAGGCATGGTCGCTGTCAGCGTTTTACCTTCACCTGTTTTCATTTCCGAAATATTACCTTCGTGGAGAGAAATACCCCCCATAAGCTGAACGTGGTAAGGATATAATCCAAGTACACGTTTTGCTGCTTCACGGACAACCGCAAAGGCTTCAACAAGAAGGTCATCAAGGGTTTCGCCCTTTTGGTAGCGCTCCTTGAATTCTACCGTTTTTTCGCAAAGCTGATCGTCCGTCATTTTTTCCATATCGCCAGCAAGCTCTTCAATCTGATCAGCGAGCTTTGATAGCCTCTTTATTTCACGTTTATTTAAGTCAAACACTTTATTTAAAATTCCAAGCATGAACTTACGCTCCTTTAAATCGAAATAGAAAGTTCCAGTTGCCCTAAAAGAAAAAGATTCGCTCTATGACGGCAGAATCCTTCCTAAAACATTCGTCAATTTCTCTTATACATCTTACCACTTCCCTCATGGAGTGACAACATATGGGGGTCTCTGACACTATGGCGGCAGTAAGAATGGGGAATAAATCTGTACTAATTCACATTAATAACAAAATTACTGTCTAAAAATTGTTAGAAAAGATTCACAATTTATCCATTGGCAATTACAGGCATAGTTCTTTCATACTAGAATCAGGGGATAGTATTTTTAAAAATGAAGGTGAGAAAATTGACATCCAAGAATTCCGAGCGGCTTGTCATAGAGAGAAAAAGGACCGGGGGAATAGACTTTAAAAACCCAATTAACCGGTAGAAACTGCTTATATTTGTTCTATTGGGGTGCATCATACTTTTTAGCGGAGGCTATGGAGTTTTTTCTTTTACTAATACTTCGGCATTTTGTGCAAGCTGCCATGAAATGGCACCTGAGTATTTAACCTTCAAACAACCCCACATAATCAGATCAGCTGTATCCAATGCCATACTAATCATAGTGTTAAAGAATCAGTGAAAAGTAAATTAAGAGAATGGTACACCCACAAAACGAGCGTTCCAGAGCAAATTTCCCAATCAAAAAAGGAGGCCATCAGCAGCAAGACCTGCCTACATTGCCATTCAAAAAATCGTCTTGTCACGGCGGACGGTGATTTGAAGGTCAACCATTCCGGCCATATTAAGCAAGGTATTCCCTGCATTACCTGCCATGCAGGTGTAACACATGGGAAAATTGCTTCACGCTCACTAAACAAGAAAAACTACTTAGACTATTGGAATGAAAGTAATGCGAAGAAGCTTATTACAGAGAAATATCGCAAGCCGAATATGGGCACATGCATCGACTGCCACGACAAAGTAAATAAAAGGCTAAAGCCTTGGGAGGATATTTCCTATAGTTTAACTGAACCAAACCCTCCTATTTTGTTAAATAATGAGGAAAACAATCAAAACACACAGCAAATTATCCTACAGGCGATTGGAAAGCAAAAAAAGAACGTTAAACTGTCAATGGAGTGCGGAACCTGCCATAAAAAAATAAAGGTCCCAGCTACACATAAAACGTTCGACTGGGAGTATAACCACGGTTCAACAGCTGTTAAAATAATGCCGAAATGCCTCAGCTGCCACCAGGATACGAAATGGATCAGGGAAATGCAAAAAGAAAATATAAGTCAGTTAATCTTTGATAAAAGTGAAAAAGAAAAGTATATCCCTAGCCTTGCTTCTGCAATAAACGAATCAAGGAAAAATCAGTTCTGTAAAACCTGCCATGCCAATAAACCGCCAAACTATCTGGACAGCAGCTGGCTGCCTGGCCACGCCATGGCCGAAGAATCTGCCTGCTATGTCTGCCATGATGAAAAGACAGAAAATGTACCGGCCAAAATAAGAGCTCCTGCCAAGGTGAGCTGTTATGACTGCCATAAATTCTTTCAATAAGATACGCCAACCGCGAAATGTGGTTGGCATTTTTTATTTTAAGGCTGCTCGTTTATTGTCATAAATCCCAGTAGTATCTCGCCTCATTATGAATATCTTTTTGATAGTGAACTTACACACTCCAGTATCCATGAAAGAAGGTGTGTGACAATTGTATGAAATTCATTTATCTTGTATAAATATAAATCTTTATGCACTTTAACACTATAGATAAGATGTTAACCAAATCCTTTTATTTTCCACATTGTGGTGTTGTTTTCAGGGAAAAAACGGGGCTTTTTTCACCGAAAAATTATTCACAAATTGTACATTGGAAAAAGCGCCATCAATATTAGATACTACCTTTAGAGAGGTTAAAATGGAAAAAAAAGTAGATTGAATCCAAAACAGAAAGGGTGAGCATCGTGGCCTTTTGGGGGAGAAAGAAAAATAGAGATATAGATACAGAGACCCGAGAAAAGAGAAAAAAAACAGGCCTTATACGCAGACTCTGGCGAACCGTCAGAAATATAGATTGGAAAAACCCGGTCAACCGCTGGAAGCTGCTATTTGCAGGGCTGGTAGGGGCGATCGTCATTTTCGGCGGAGGATACGGAGTCCTTTCCTTTACCAACTCACCAACATTTTGCTCCAGCTGCCATGAAATGCAGCCGGAATACACCAGTTTTACAGCAAGCGCTCACAATCAAATCAGCTGCGTGCAGTGCCATATTAAGCCAGGCTTCACTAACATGATCACGCACAAGATGAAATCAATGAAAGAAGTTTACTACCACGTAACCGGAGTTCCAAATCAAATCGTACAAACAGAGGAAGAAGCGGTTTCCAATCAAAACTGTCTGCAATGCCACTCCAAAAACCGTCTGGTAACAGCTTCCGGAGACTTAAAAGTAAATCATAAAGGACATGTTGATAAAAACATCCCTTGCGTTACCTGTCACGCAGGTGTTGTCCACGCAAAAATGGCATCTCGCGGCATCAACATTGACCAGGTACGGGGTAAATGGACAGCTGACTCGGCTCAAAAGCTGATGGAAAAGAAATATCTGAGACCTAACATGGGTACTTGTATTGACTGCCACGATAAAGTTAACAAAGGCGAAAAGCCATGGAAAGACGTTGCCTATATTGTTCCTCCAAATCCTGAGGAAAATGAAAAAACCGAAGCTAAAGGCACATCTGAAGTAGCTGCCACTGAAGCAGTCCAGACCGAGGCAACAGATACTGAAGCTGTAAAAGCCGCTCACGATGAAAAAACTCAGGGTATTATCCTTCAGGCTATCGGAAAACAAAAGTCGGATGTAAAAATATCCATGGAATGCGGAACCTGCCATAAAAAATTAAAGGTCCCACAATCTCATAAAACAGGTGATTGGAACCACAATCACGGCGAAACAGCCATTAAGAGCCTAAACACATGCATGAATTGCCACCAGGATTCCAAATGGGTTAGAGAAATTCCAAAAGAAGATATTATCTCCCTTCTAAATATGGGAACATCAAAAATTAAATATACGCCTAATCTTACAGTTGTTAAGGATCAATCACGTATTAATAAATTCTGCAGTGCCTGTCACAGCAAACGTCCTCAAGGACATATGCAAAGCGATCAATGGCTTACTGCTCACGCTAAGCACGCCAAAACGGATGCCGATAAGGCACAATGTTTTGTCTGCCACGATCGTGAAAAGCCAGTGGTCAATCCAGCAACAGGAGCTAAAGCACCTACAGACGTGTATTGCCAATTCTGCCACAGAACAGGCTTTAAGTCAGACAAAAAAGACTAGATTTAGGGTCTTGAATCAGGAGGGACATTCTTATGGAAGAGGAGCAAAAAACGCTGCCGGCCCCTCCCCGCTTTCGATATAAACTTATTAAGATTTTGACTCTTACTGTGTTATTTCTGGCCCTGTTCTTCGTAATCGGATATACAGGGCTGGAAGCAACATCAAGCTCGAAATTCTGCTCATCATGCCATGAGATGAAACCGGAGTTCTATACTTGGAAAGCATCCACGCACAGCGAAGTCGATTGCGTTAACTGCCATATCGAACCGGGGGCTAAAAACCTGGCAAAAGATAAAGCAAGTGGTCTTCTACAGGCTTTCAAAAAAGCAACTAACACTTATTCAGCGCCTATCCAGATGCCCAAGGATATACCAAACTCCGCTTGTGAAAGATGTCACAATCTAAAAGCCCGGGATGTTACACCTTCCGGGGATATTATTATCCCCCACGATAAACACCTGGCCAAAGACGTTAAATGTATCCAATGCCATAGCGGTGTAGCTCACGGCAAAATCGCACAGCGCAAGGTAACCTTTAAATCGGACTACGAAAAATGGGATGACACTCTTGGTAAATCAATGATGAGTGATGTCAAATTCACCACTCCAAAAATGGAAACATGCATGGAGTGCCATGAAGCCCGTGGAATTTCTACCAAGTGTACTACATGCCATACAACAGGAATGGTTCCGAAATCGCATAAGCAAAAGAATTTTAAATATCAAAATCATGGCAGTCTTGCCAAAAAGGATGTTAAAAAGTGCAACAGCTGCCATCAGTATATGTCAGATAAAGAAATCCCCGCTATGGAAGAAGTTCCTGCATCGGAGCAATTTTTGGGAACGGGCACAGTAAAGAAAACAGATCATCCAGTTCAGGAATACACAAAAGAAAATACATTTTGCAAGGACTGCCATACTAAGCGCCCGCCAAGCCACGGCAAAAGCTTTGTCAGCAGGCACGGTGGAATAGCCAAACAAAGCACCGAAAAATGCCTGGCATGCCATGATTATCAAAAAACGGGCTTTAATAAAACCAACAATGTTACCTGCAGCAGCTGCCATCCTGCAAGCCATGCGGATAAAGATTTCAGGGCCAGACACCCTATCCCCCTGCCAATTGGACAAAAGCCAGAAGAAAGATGTTACACATGCCATTACAAACCAAAATGCACATCCTGCCATAAGCAATAATGGCCATGCAATAAAAAAGGAGGGCTATTATGGAAAGCCAGGTACAGCTAAACCTACAAGAAGATGAACAAAGCAGCCCAGAAAAAAGTAAAAAACCATTAAAACATAAAAATAACCGCTTCAAATGGTGGCAATCCCTTATTCTGCTGGTTGCAACCTTGGCCATCAGCCTTTCCGCCGGTTATTATATCAGCAATAAATATCTATGGAATAAAAATGCAGATCAAATTGCCAAACAGCTCGATTACTATAAAATGCAGGTCAACGAAAAACCAAATGACCCCAAATTGAGAGTACAGCTTGGATATACCTACTTTCTCAAAGGGGATACAGACAGTGCCATCAACGAATATAAAACAGCAAAAACCTTAGATAAAAACTATTTTGATGCATATTTAAATCTCAGCATAGCTTACGATAAGGAAAAACGAATTGATAATGCACTGCAAATGGCGGTCAAAGCGGCAAAAATTGCTCCTAGAGACTACAAAGGTCATTTATTAAAAGGACGCAGTTACAGAAAGTTAAAGATGTATAAAGAAGCAACAAGTGCTTTGGAAGAAGCTGCCCGATTAAAGCCTGGAAATACAGACGTGATTTATGAAGTTGGAATGGTAGCTGAATCTCAAGGTAAGAAAAAGGAAGCTGAAAAAATCTATAAAGAAACCCTTTCTTATGATCCAACTTATAAACCAGCTATAAACGCTCTAGATCGTCTATCAAAAAATAACTAAAAAGGAGATGGAAAGCCATGAAGAAAAAAACCACTTATCTATGGATGGGGACAATTGTCGCTCTTACTGCTGTTCTATTCACAGTCATCTACTTTTTCCATCTTCAGGATAATGCAATTAAGGTAGCCAGTACAGTTAAAGGCGGCCCTCCTGCTCTCGGCTATTTTATCCAAGGTGATTTGAGTTCCCCTTTGGAAAAACCAATGGACGTTTCAAAGATCGGACAGTTCCTTTATGTTACAGATACAAATCACAAACAAATTCAAGTATTTGATAGTTCAGGTACCGCTATTTTCAAATTTGGCAAACAAGGAACAAGCCAGGGCGAATTCCAGTTCCCTTATGGTATTGATGGAGATAAAAAAGGCAATGTGTATGTTGCCGATCTTTACAACGGAAAAATTTCAATCTTTACTTCTAAAGGCAAATTTATTAAATATTTTACCGACGAATCTAAAAAGGCGGACTTTTTAAAGTCCCCCAGCGGTTTACGTATTTACAATAATAGTCTTTATGTAACCGAAATCCAGTCAAGCAGAGTAATCAAATACGATTTAAACAGTGGAAAAAAACTTTTGGAGTTAACAACAGCCACTGGCAAGGATGATACTCTGAATGCACCAAATGCGGTAACGATTGACAGTGACAAAAACATTTATGTTTCAGATACCGGAAATCAGCGACTTGTTATTTACGATAAAGAGGGAAAATTCCTTCGAATTATAAATGGTTCCACAGACGGAAAAGGAGAATCAAAGTTTGTTAATCCAAGAGGCATTGGTGTTAAGTCGGACGGTACTCTGCTAATGGTAGATAACATGACTCACTTTGTTTATGGTTTTGATAAAGACGGCAAACAAGTTTTCCAATTTGGCGGACTGGGAAGCGATAAAGAGCAATTTTACCTTCCAAACGGCTTATTTGTAGATGATAAAGGCGAAGTTTTCATCACTGATACCGTTAATCAAAGGATTGCCCTTTATTACTAATATACTTCTTACAATATGGGAGGTGATGCCTAAAGGAAATGAAGATTGGAAGGTTTACAGATATATATATAAAGAGAAGTAACAGGGAGGTTTTTGAAAATGAGCAAAATAAAAATGAGTTTCTCACTAATCATTGCATTTTTCTTGGTGGGAATCCTAAGCACTGCTGCCTTTGCGAAAGATCCGTATGGATTAAAGCCAGTGCAAAATGGTCTAGGTCTTGATGTTCCTTTTACAGGTAACTCAGCAGATGCAGCTGATATTGAAGGTAGATCTTTTGACTTAGTTCTAAAAGATGGGGCTGCGGTAGTTAACACATATACTGCTATTCTTGATGCAACTAAAAAAGGAAAAGTAAGCATAGCTGCAGGAGTTCTAACACCTGGTAAAGAGTACGTTGTAGAGTTATACCATTCAGATGACGCAACTCATGCCACATTACTTTCAAAGTCTACAGCGTTAGTAAGTGACGCACACAATATAAATATGTATCAAACACCTGATACTCATGTAGATTTAGATGGATCTGGTCTTAAAAACGCCAACCAAACTGGCTTTAACAACACTAGAAAAAATAGATCCGGACAAAAAGTTCACGGTTTCTATCAAAATAACACAAACTCCTGTGCAAGCTGTCACCAAACACATACAGGTGCTGATGACAACTTATTATTCAAAGACGGCGTTTACAGCACATGTTCTGCATGTCACGATGGCACAACAGGAGCGTATAACTCTTTCGCACCAGTTTCTGAAGAAAATGCACACAGCATTGCTGGTACATTCAACGTTCAAGCTTCAAACCATAATGGTTCTCTTCACGAAGCAGATGGTTCTTTAAAAGTTAGTGCCGCACCAGGTGGTAACAATAACGCTGCTGCAGGTTCTTCATTCGATCAAGAATTCGATTGCGCTAGCTGCCACGCACCACATGGTAACGGTTCTGCTGGAGCTTCAGGCGAAAATAACTTGAACTTGGATCCATTAGGTTGGGGTTCTGTTGCATACGCAACTACTAATAATGATACAAAAAACGGTAAATTATTTAAAGATCTTCCAATTCAAACAAGTGTACCTACTACATTTAGCACACCATACATTCTTGTAAAATCTACTTTAGCTGATCAAGCTGCCGTGGATGCAAACTTCTTTTATAAGCGTGCGATGGGAACCGTAACTGGTCCTGTAAATGTTATACAAACTTACAGATGGAATAACACTAAGTACGTTGCAGATTATTCTCTATGGCTTCAAGAAAAAGGATATCCATATAAAGCTGATACAATCCTTAAGGACTCAACAGGTGCAGATATTACTAGAGCCACTGGAATGACAGTTGTATGGCGTGATGGCTTTGCTTACGGTACTCAAGTTGCAAATGTATCTACAGCCACTATCTCTGTCGGTGTTGACGTTGAAACAACTAGTAATATTGCAACCCTATTTGACAACAAAAATGCTAGTTTTATTCCAGATAGCGGTACTCAAATGAGTAAATATTGCTCTGCTTGTCATACTGACTATCTATCTACAACTCGTAAAGATGTGACGGGCGTATATACGACTGCACACCGCCACAAAACAGGTGCAGATGAGTTAACTTGCGTACGCTGCCACTTCGGTCACGGTTCTGAAGCTCAAATCATGAAAACTGCAAACGACCAAACTTATTATGATTTAATTAAAGCCGGACAAAAATTCGATAGTACTGTTACAGACCAAACAGCAGCAGCAATTGATTACTTGAAAGATCCAAACCTATCTTCTGCTCTTAAACGTTACACTGGAATGGCTGTATGTTATGCTTGCCATGGTCAAGGAGAACAATTCTTGAGCAATCCAAATAACGTAGATAGACCTTTAAGTGGTCAACCTGGAACAGTAAGAGGTCAATAAAAATAAAAAAGCCAACAAATAGCGCCACTACTTGTTAGCTTTCAAAAAAATACTATTAATAATTAGAATAAGCAAGGTAGCAATAGTGATATTGTTACCTTGTTTTTTTATTATCCCATGCGGACACAAATTCGTCAATAAACCGCTCCATTTTCGCCCCATCTTTTCCCCATTTTCATTGCTATAATATACATATACTCCCTATATATAAATAAATAATCATACAAATTACCTGCATAAATTCACATGAAAACGAGATGAAGATTATGAAAAAACTAATTCGAGTAAAAAAGCCCTATTTCCTCTATTGTTTGTTAGCTGCCTTTTTACTTGGATATTCTGTATGGTACCTTCCACCTTCTATTGCTTATTCAGAAACTGCTGGCACAACTACGCCAGTTACTGATCCAACCAATACGCAGCCAGCTACCGAAACAACAATACCGGAAACAACAAATGGAACAACTCCCGCAGAATCGCCTGCTGTGGAATCAACTACCACTGGAACAACAACTGATACAACTACCGAAACCACTGCTGTTGAAAATGCAACTGTAGTAAAACCCACTGTATCTATTAATAATCCTTACAATAATCAGGAGTTTCATAATTATGAAGTGACTCTTTCAGGCACCTATACAAATACCGATCAAACTATTCAAAGCTCTAACCTGGTTTTTTCCGCTTCAGAAGAAGTTGATGGGATCATAACTGAACTCTCTGATAATGTAAAGGACGCTTCCACCTGGAGTATCACAAGTACAACTGGAACTGCGGGAACCTGGTCTTTTACTCAGACTTATTCTAATGAAGGTCCGCATAAGATTGTGATTACAATCAAAGACAAAACGAACATCGATAATACATCCAATACATCAAGTATTTCTTTTACTATTTCAACCAGACCCTATATCTATAAATCAGTAATTATGATTCCCGGCTCACCCGATAAAGAATTAAATGCTGAAGATTTAACAAGTGTGCCTCTAAATGCGCAAATTAGAATGACCATAGTTGATGATAAACAAATGCTCCAACTTGAGTCTAAGGTTACATCCAATAACCCAATAAAGGTTTTATTAACGCCTATATCGAAGACACAATCTCTTACCGAAATAGCTGGTGCGTCGACTGTTGATTTAAATGCAGATCCTCCCGCCGGAAAGTATGCTTACGATATTACTTTTAAGCCAAATAGGGATTTGGAAAACAATAAAATTTATTTAGTATATCTGGAACCTTCTCTCTCAGATGATAATAATAATCTTGTATTTGCCAAGTTTTTTAAATTCACTACAAAAACAAACACTGAATGGGATGACTTTACTGATAGCCCATCTGGTCAGGAGAGTTCCAATCCACATGGTCATTATAATTTGAATACCAATATGTGTGCTGCCTGTCACAGTACGCATGTTAACAACCCATTACAAAAATTAGATCCCACAAAATCTCAGGATGAGGGCGGTTCTTATTTAGTTGATTTTAATGATAAATTGAAACAGGATGCCTCACAAAATTATTGCATGGCCTGCCATGATGGAACGACAAATGCGCCTTTTATAAGCAATATCGAGAAAGCGTTCCATCACAATAATCCAGCTGAATACACAGATAATGCATCAAATACTTTAAAGCAGCCAGAGGCTTGTACCAGCTGCCATAACCCTCATCTTGAGTGGTCATCTGATAATCCGAATCTATTGAAGGATCATTATATTTATACTCACCAAGAAGCCGACCGAAATAAAAACGGCTTAACGTCTCTGGTTGTGGATAGCCTGGATACATCCTGTGAAAGCTGTCATGAGGATTATTCCATCTTTAATCAAACAACCTATCCAGATGGAGTTTATAAAGCCCTACAATATGCTAAAACGTTAACTGCTACCGGTGCCATTAATTCCAGGAAAGTAGATGTTAACGCGGATAAAACTTATAAAATGGTTCCGACTGTAACTGACTACTCTTTATGTCTACGCTGTCATAATGCTGAAAAAGTAACAGCTAAACTAGTCCAATCTGATATTGAAACCTATTATACTGACCAAAACTCTAAACATCTATTTATGCTGGCAGGTACCGAATTGATCCAGGATGACGGAAGTCAATTAAACGGTACCCTCCCATGTGCTGAGTGCCATGAAACACATGGATCTGACAATATTAAAATGTTAAGAGATGAACTTGGTAATATAAGAATCACTGATCCCGTTAAAAAGTTTGTATCTTCGGGTAAAACTTGGGATGCAGCAAACGAAAGAAATTTTTGCACCAAGTGCCATAATGGATCAACCGATATTTACGGAAAAACTGCAAGGGCACTTGATATCGCCAAATCGGAAGGCCATGATCCTTCAACTGATAAAGGCAAGCATGCATGTTCTTTGTGCCACGGCGGTGCTTCAAAATCCTTTATAGAAGCAGCCCACGCACCCAAATCAGGAACCCCATAAAAAAACGAGAGGCCCACGCCTCTCGTTTTTATTTCTTCTTCGCTATCCATTCCTGCAGTCCTTCTACCCCATTCCAGATTAGGAAGGCCGAGAAGGCATAGATAATGGCTTCGTTTTGGTCGCCCCAGCCGTAGTATTCAGGCATTTGCTTTGGCAGGCGTTTTTTTTCGGTAATATAGTCAATGACGTATTTGTTTTGTGCATTGGCTTTTTTCAGCAGTCTGGTTGCTTTTGCCGTTTTGCCCTTTTCAAGGAGTTCGAGTAAGAGCTCGTTGAATAGCCAGTGGGTTGAACCTTCAGGGAACTGCTTAAGAAGTGCCTTTGCTTTATCAAACTGTTTTAACTCAAGGTATATTGGAAACAGATCATAGCGGACGCCCTGATTGTCCATTGGATTAAGTTCGAGTATGGCCTCGTATTCGCTGGCTGCTTCTGCGCTTTTTCCAATAACCACAAGGGCCTGAGCATATTTATTTTTTGCCCGCATGTATGGTCTCGTTTCTATTAACCCCCAGAAATAACCTCTGTTTTCAAGAAAAAATTCTTTTCCAAGTTCTTTTTCAGCTGCTTCCATTCCATTTTTATATATTTCGGCTGCTTCTTCAGGACTGTCGGCAAACTCCCCGGCAAGGTTATAAGCATCAGCGTTAGAAGGGTCAAGGTCTAGCGCCTCCAATGCCAGCTTATATCGATCAAGACCTTGGGCTTCAAATGCTTCGTAAATTAGATTTTGTGCATGTTCCTTATTGTTTCGGGATGTCTTTTTCACCGGCTTTTGCGGCTGATTTATTTTTTTATTTAAAAACTCCTCAATTTCTTCGATGCTTTCAAGGCCCTGTTCCTGTATTTCGGCAAATACACTGTTCAGCATCTGTTCAGAGGCTAATGGATTAATGCCAGCCTCGGCCGGTCCTGCACTCTCCTCCAGCATCTGAACTATGTCATCATGCAGCACCTCATCCAATTCATAGTAACGGCTTGATATACTCCCTGCGGATACGCCATAAATCTTTGCTACTTTCTTTTGCGTGTTTGGGAAATCCTCTGGGAATATGAATGAAATCAAATAATGAAGAGCAGCAGCATAAACAGCCGGATTTTTAATCTGCTTTTGCTTTTTCTCGCAAAATTTATGCCAAATGAGAATACCAAATTCGGTAAGGGTTGGACTTTCGTTAAGTTCATTCATTTTCTTTTGAAAAACTTCAGCTACTTCTTGATAAACCGGAGCTGACCATTCCAAGTTGTCCGGTTCAACAGTGAGTCCAACTGAAGGAAGGTCGTTCATGATTTCCATAAAAAAGGCACTAAAACCTTCCTCCGGTGAATCGTATCCCAATTGAGCAGATTTTTCCTCGATAAATTGATAAGCAATTTCAGGCTGAAGGTTTGTAAGTTCGATCAATGACGGAATAAAGATGAGCTTTTCCTCGTAAGGCATCGCCATACCAAAGATAAACGAGTTCTTGCCACCTTCCACTTTATGGCTATTTACAAGAGAAATTTCTTCTGTTTCTCCCGTAAAAAAGTTTTTAAGCTTAAGAGTGTTTCCATCAATGTCGATTGCTTCTCCTGCTAATATCCGGACATCTGTCCATGTATTCAAAATATCCTTCAGCTTCGGCCTTTTAATATTTTTTGATTCATAGCGAATAAATTTTTCAAGAATGGTCTCCCCACCGTCTACTTCTTTGAAAAGGGTAAACCAGATCGTATGAATCGTTAAATAAAAATCCTGTTCAGACTCTTCATTTAGATTTAGATGCGGTTCGAGCTGTTCATAATCTTGTTCAATCTCGCGTTCATAATGCTGCAGGGCATAATCTACCAGCTGGTGCTGCAGCCTTACAACTTCATCCTCAATAACATTGGAAATGGATATGACCTCGTTAAGGCCACAGCACTTTTTATATTTTTTTCCGCTGCCACATGGGCATGGATCGTTTCTATTTATTTTCTCATTCAAAATAATTCCTCCCCGATCAAACCTTCTTTCTTTTATACTACCATTCTGTACATTTCTTTCAAAAAGAAAACAGCTGAAAAGTAATTTTCAGCTGTTTTTTCCATATTGTCTAGCTTCAGCGCCCAGCGACTAATGTCCACCCCACTCCTCCCTACGATAAGTCAACATCGAAACATTGCATGTTTCGTGTTTCCTTTATCTCAGTCGAAGCGGAGGCCCGCAGGACGCGGGTCAGAAAGGCGTTGCCACAGGACGTGGCGATCTTAGCCTTTCTTCAAATGGCCATACGGCGCTTAACGGGCGCTTCCGCTTTTCTAGTTATTAACTTTGTTTTTTCATAAATTCTAATACTTCGAGGTCAATAAAGCCTTTTTCCTGTTCGCGCATTTCGAAGTTTTCGGTGTGGAGATAGGCTGTTAATGCTTTGTGAAGCTCTTCTTCCTGAACAATATTGAAGTGCAAGTAACCGTGGCGGGCAAGCTCTGCAGCAAGTTCTGTCTCAACCTCTCCATCAATTGGAACGACCTTTTCCTGCTTAGAGGGAGCAAAGTAAAGCTGCTGAAGGTGATAGATTCGAATCAGCTCTGTAATCGGGTCAGGATGTTCATCTACACGAAGGTCAACAAAGCGATCATTATAGCCGCCGTAGCCGCCTGCTTCTTTAACAACAAGCAATGCTGCCGACTGCTGACCTCTGCTGTCCCCCCCTGCTTCCTGTCCGGCATTTAGTGCTGCAAGCAAGCGCTCTGCAAGAGTTCCTTCTGTGGAAGTAAAGGTAGATGCCATTGCTTCTACTGTTTTTTCATCTACCAAAATATTACCTTGTGCTGCAAAATGAGGCCCTGTGATGCCTCCTGCCCAGTTGTAGCATTCCTTACCGGTGAATGTTGCCGCGTTTCCATTGGCATCAATTAGACCAACCTGGCGCATTTCCTTATCCTTATCCTCGGCAAGGATGATTTCAAGTGCTTCTGCAGCACTCTTTCCTTCAGCCATTAATGCAAGCGCATCGGGACCATATGCAGTGTTGGCATAGGACTGAGTTGCTACTGCCCCAACTCCTGCCTTAGCCCAAGGTACAACAGCTCCAACGCCGAGAAACTTGGATTGAACAGCGATTCCCCACTCTTTTGCCTGTGGGTCATATCCTACAATTGAAAAAGTCATGTTGTTTTATCCTCCTAAATTTGTATTATTACTTTTTCGAGAAGCGAAAAGAAAATCCTGCTTCAATTATTTAAAAAGTTAATTGGCGGAAAATTATAAAAATTAATTGTAAAGGCTTTCAACATCTCTTATAATTTGTTTATAAACCGGTTTAGTAAATCGGTTTATAAAAGGAGAGTAAAATGAAAAAAGTAACCATTTCAGAGGTTGCCAAGGCCGCTGGAGTCTCAAAAAGCACGGTCTCACAGTATTTAAACAAAAGATTTGATTTTATGGGTGCCGAAACAAAACAGCGGATTGAAAAGGCAATTGAGCAGCTTGATTATCATCCGAATATTATTGCAAGAAGCTTAAAGCAAAAGCGTACCTCCACTATCGGAATCATTGTTTCCAACATTCTTCATACCTTCTCAACCCAGATTATCCGTGCAATCGAAGATACATGCCGGGAAAATGATTTCCACGTAATTGTCTGTAATGCCGACGACGATCCTCTAACAGAAGAAAAGTATATTCAAATGCTTCAGGCAAAACAGGTAGACGGCCTTGTGCTATTTCCAACCGGTGGTAACCTTGAATTGTATCATTCCATGGTAAAAAGCAGCTACCCCGTTATTTTTATGGATCGGATAATCGAAGAAGTAAATATTGATGTTTTCCTGCTGGACAATGAATCCGCATCCATGATGGCCGTTAACCATCTCTTCAGCAAGGGCCACAGCAGGATTGGAATAGTGACCCCCTCCACTGAGCTTAAAATCACACCTAGAATAGAACGAATCACAGGTTATAAGAAAGCTTTGCATTCGCATGGAATTCCCATAAATACCGACTACATCCAGAGCATGGAAATCGAACACCTGCAAAGGGGTCTTGAGAAAATGTTTTCTATACCCTCCCCTCCCACCGCTTTAATCGCATCCAATGATCTATCACTTCTGGAGGTTTTAAAATATACAAAAAAAGCAGGAATTTCTGTTCCGGATAAGTTAGCAGTTATCGGAATTGACGATGTGCCTTTTGCATCGATTTTTGAGCCTTCACTCTCCATTATTTCTCATCCCACCTTTGAGATGGGGAATAAAGCAGCTGAACTGCTTCTGCAAAAAATCCTTCATAAAGATACAGCCGAGCCAAAAATACACCGGTTTAAGCCGAGCCTGCTTGCTGACAAAGTTCCAGCCGAAGACCTTAATTTAACCTCTGGAGGAAAAATCGAATGAAAAATTTAGAAGTCGTTACCTTTGGTGAAACAATGGTTCTTTTCAACCCAATGGAAATGCTTCCCCTTGAATACAACCATACGTTTTTTAAGCAAATTGGCGGTGCAGAATCCAACGTTGCCATCGGCCTGCAAAGATTGGGCCATAGTGTTGGATGGTTCAGTAAGCTCGGGAATGACCCATTTGGGCGCTATATCCATAATTTTATCCGCGGTGAAGGAGTGGATACATCTCGCTGCATTTACACAGACGAGGCACCTACGGGTTTATTTTTTAAAGAGAAAAGATCTTCTAATAACATGCGGGTCTATTATTATCGTAAAAATTCCGCTGCAAGCTTAATTGGCCCTGAGGATTTGGATGAAGAGTACATTGCAGATGCAAAGATACTTCACGTCACGGGGATAACTCCTGCCCTAAGTGAATCAAGCCGTCAGGCAATTTTCAAAGCAATTGAAATAGCTCAGAAACGCGGTGTGAAAATTGTTTTCGATCCCAATATCCGCCTTAAACTGTGGGGCCGGGAAGAAGCAAAAGAGGTTTTGTTCCAAATGGCTAAAGTAGCAGACATCATTCTGCCTGGACTAGATGAAGCTGAGTTAATTACCGGCAAAAAATCACCTGAGGAGATGGCTGAAGCTTTGTCTATGGACAAAGACAAAACGGTTATCATCAAGCTTGGGGACAAAGGTGCCTATTATCATACTGCGAACGAGCAAGGATATGTCCCAGGATTCCCGGTCCAGCAAATCGTTGATCCGGTAGGAGCCGGAGATGGCTTTGCAGCCGGTGTAATTAGCGGAATTCTCCGTGGTGATTCCATTTCCGAGGCGGTCAGACGCGGAAACGCTGTAGGTTCCATTGTCGTGGGAGTGAATGGGGATGTGGAAGGCCTGCCTTCAAAGGATGAGGTTGACCAAATGCTTAAAGGAATTCAGGATGCACAGGATGTAAAAAGATAGAGGGGTGTGAAGCAAATGGAAAAGCTAAGAAATCTTAAAAGATTAACAGATTCAGGTTTAGTAGCGGTCATTCGAAAGCCTAAGGCAGAACAGATTGCTTTTATCGCTGAGGCTCTGGTAAACGGTGGTGTTGGAGCTCTTGAAATCACTGTAGATACTCCCGGGGTCTTCCGCATGATCGAGCAGCTGAAGCAGGAATTCGGACAGCGTGTGCTGGTTGGAGCAGGAACCGTCCTTGATGCCGCGACTGCCAAAACAGCCATCGAAGCGGGTTCTGATTTTATTTTTTCACCAACTTTAGATGAAAAGACCATTGAAATGACCCTTCGTTATGGGAAAATTTCCATCCCTGGGGTTATGACGCCAACGGAAATTGTGAAAGCCTATCAGGCGGGCGCAGACATTCTGAAGGTATTCCCCGCTAGCTCCTTGGGTCCCAACTATTTCCGTGAATTAAGGGGACCGCTTGGCCATATTCCCGCTATGCCCACCGGGGGTGTCTCTCTGGATAATGTAGAGCAATTTATTAAAAACGGTGCAGTTGCAGTCGGGGTAGGCGGAACACTTATGAATAAGGAAGCCTTGGAAACAAGGCGTTTTGATGTCATTGAGGATACGGCACGAAAATTTGTAAGGTTAATAGAAAAAGCACGCCAGGAGGAAGTAAAAATATGAAAATCACCAAAATGGAAACTTTCTAGTCCCACCGCGCTGGCTATTTTTAAAAATCGAAACAAGTGAAGGGATTGTCGGCTGGGGCGAACCAGTTGTAGAAGGAAGAGCAGCGACCGTTAAAGCTGCCGTCGAGGAATTAAAGGATTACCTAATCGGAAAAGATCCTTTAAAAATTGAAGACCATTGGCAGGTTTTATACCGGGCTGGCTTCTATCGCGGCGGCCCTATCTTAATGAGTGCTATATCCGGAATTGACCAGGCTTTATGGGATATAAAAGGAAAGTATTATAATGCACCAGTTTACGAACTACTTGGCGGCGCAGTGCGTGACTCTATCAAGGTATACAGCTGGATTGGCGGAGACCGGCCTACTGAAGTTGCTATCGCAGCTAAATCCGCACAAGAAAACGGCTTTACTGCAGTGAAAATGAACGCGACAGAGGAACTGCAATATATTGATTCATATGAAAAAATTGACCAGGCCATTGCCCGGATTGCCGCTATCCGTGAAGCATGCGGAAAGGATTTTGGCATAGGAATCGACTTTCACGGCAGGGTTCATAAGCCAATGGCTAAGATTTTGGCAAAGGAGCTGGAGCCCTTCCGCCCGATGTTTATTGAGGAGCCTGTTCTCGCAGAAAACAATGAAGCACTTAGAGATATTGCTACTCATACGAATATACCAATTGCAACCGGTGAAAGAATGTTCTCAAGGTGGGATTATAAAAAAATCCTTAGCGAGGGGTATGTGGACATCATACAGCCGGATCTTTCCCATGCTGGAGGAATTACGGAGGTAAGAAAAATCGCTACCATGGCAGAAGCCTATGATGTGGCGCTTGCTCCTCACTGTCCATTAGGCCCAATTGCGCTGGCGTCATCTCTGCAGGTAGATGCTTTATCACACAATGCATTTATCCAGGAACAAAGCCTGGGAATTCACTATAACCAAGGAAACGACCTGCTCGACTATATTAAGGATCATACCGTATTCCAATATCAGAATGGATCAGTAAAAATCCCGGATGGACCAGGCCTCGGAATTGAAGTAAACGAAGAATATGTTCGCAAGATGGCCGAAATTGGTCACAGCTGGAAAAATCCACTGTGGAGGCATGCAGACGGAACCGTTGCGGAATGGTAAAAATAAATGCAGTCCGGAATTCCCGGACTGCATTTTTCCTGTTATTATTGAGCTTCAATTAAGCCGTAGCGACCATCTCTACGCTTGTAAACAACGTTTGTTTGGTTTGTATCTGCGTTAGTAAATACATAGAAATTGTGGCCAAGCATGTTCATTTGAAGAATCGCTTCCTCGCTGTCCATTGGCTTAAGGTCGAAGCTTTTCGTACGTACTACTTCAAGATCCTGATCATCTTCCTCGAACTCATTTGCCTCTGTACTCTCGAAAGAAGAGAACATGGCAGTAAAGTTCTCTTTTTCACGGAACTTTCGGTTCACCTTTGTTTTATGCTTACGGATTTGGCGCTCCAATTTGTCGGTAATCAGGTCAATTGCTCCATACATATCGACATTCTGTTCCTCTGCACGAAGCACCAGGTGCGGCATTGGAATGGTTACTTCTACTTTTGATGTTTTATCCTGATAAAATTTTAGGTTTACGTTAACGTTAGCCTCAGGTGTTTCTCCAAAATAGCGCTCTAATTTGGAAACCTTCTTTTCTACATACTCTCTGATTGCTGGAGTTACCTCAATGTTTTCTCCACGAATGTTGTAATTCATGCGAACTCCTCCTTTGTTAAGACTATGTAAATACATTTCTATTTTACCCTATGTGATTCCTGCTAAAACAGAACAAAAAGTTTGTCGAATTATTGACAAAAACAACAGGGAAATAGTGACAACGTTCGAGTGTTTATGGCACTAGAGAATTCCGTTTTGGAAATCGTCCTATATAGGAAAGCAAAAAAAGACCGTCAGAGCTAAGCTGGCGGCCTTTTAATCAAACGTTTGATTAAATTATTTTTTGCGATCGTAAAACATTCCGTCTGTCGAAAGCGATTGATATGGGTTGGCATATTTTTGTGAGGTCCTTTTTCGCTCATTTAAATCCCGGATGTCTTTTTGGATAAGGAGTTTTTCGGCTGCAAGAAGAATTTCCAGCTTTTTGTTTAACTCAATTAACTGTGTTCCCAGCAGCTGTTCCTCTTCGGTATAAGGAGTTTTAACATTCTTCAGCATATCCTCCCTAAGCTCCAAGGTATCCTCTATCATAATAATCTTGTCCTCGCGGTCAAGCTGCCCTTCGAGGACGTTTATGAGCCTTAGTGTCACCTCATAAAGCTCTCTTACCTTATTCATTATGCCTGGCCACCTTGTGCGTATTGCTTTTGGCGGTTTAGCTGAATAACCTGTTTCCATGTGTCTCTGAAATCTACCAAAAGGTCTTCCACCTCAGAAAGAGCTGTAAGGTCATTTTTTAAATTAGCTTCGATAAGACGGCGATTCATAAAGTCGTAGAGAGGAAGAATCTGTTTAGTAATCTCTAATTCCTGATTGAGTGTAACCATTAACTCTGTAATGATTTTAGAGGCTTTTTGGATATTAGTGTTTCTCGCCTCAATATTTTTATCTTCAATTGCTTTTTTCGCCTGATGAACAAACTTCAGGCATCCATTGTAAAGCATCAACGTCAGTTCACCCGGGGAAGCTGTGTTAACGGAATTCTGCTGGTAAGACTGGTATGGATTTTGAACTGCCATTTATGTCACTCCTTTTTGAACTTACTGACCGCCTCCGCCGCCCATTTGCTGGGCAAAATACGCAGCCTGTGAATTTGCTTTTTGCATTGCCTGCTCCATAGCCGTAAATTGATTATAATAGCGGTTTTCAACTTGTTTCATGCGATCTTCAAAGCTGGTGATTTGAGTACTTAAAGCATCCAGATTTAGTCCAATGGAAAATTGCTTGTTTGTTGAAAAAGTATTACCCGCTTTTTGTTTCAGGCTATCCATTGTGTTGCTGACATTGTCATATAGCCTTTGAATAATTCCCTGTGAGGACGCAGTAGTTCCCGTACCACGAAACAAGTTTTCAACCGAATCGGGGTCAGCCTGGATGGCTGCTTTCAGCTTCGCATCATCAATTACAAGCTTTCCTCCATCCATGTAGTTTGCCGAAGTGGTTATCCCGATTTTGGCTAACTGATCGTATGCCGAACTGACCTGAGAATTGCTTACAGGAGTATAAAAACTGTTGCGCATTGTATTCAGAACCCCGTTTAAAGCGGGATCATTTCTCAGCAGCCCGCTCTTTGCCTTGGTTGTCCATTGCTCCTGCTGTGTATCGGAAAGTTGTTCCTTCTGATCATCAGTCAATGGCGGATAATCACGATAATAATCCTCCGAGGTTTTTTTCTTTATAGTATCGATTAACGTATTATACTTATCTATAAAACCTTTGATATTATCGTAAACTGCATTTGTGTCATTGCTAATAGAAACATTTACTGGATCTGTAAAGGTGTTTTTTAAGGTAAAAGTAACACCGTTCATGTCAAAAGTATTGGTATGGCGCTGAGTTGTAAGTCCATTGACTGTAAACACCGCGTCTTCACCACCGGATTCGACTGCACCCGCAGCAGCTCCAAATTTAAGAACCTTGTCTATAAAATTGCCACTTGTTGTTATTTCATTAACCCCAGTTGCGGTATTATAATTTCCTGTTTCTTTTCGTGTAAGTGTCATGCGGTCGGAGAAGGAATCATAATACATGGTCGCCCCGACATTTGAACTGTTTACTTTTGAAATAATCTGGTTCAGCGAATCTGTCCCGGCAACAACAAAATTTTGCTTTTTAAATCCGTCCGAGGTAGAAGACCCAATTGAAAAGGTAGAATAGTTTTGGTTATATTGTATATCCACAGTTGATTCAGCAGCAACAGCATTGGTAAGGCTAACTTTTCCAGTTACAGTATCCAGGCTTCCTACCACTGTCGTACCATCCAATATATCCTTGGTAGTGCCACTCGACGTAGTACTGGTCGTGTAAGATTTTGTGCCAATGCTATCAGTAACATTAATCTTCACATCAAAAACATTGCTTTTCTCGAGTTGAAAGTCTTTTGTATCAGCGGTTGGTTTAAACTGTTGAGTGATATATTTATTTGAATAGTAATCCGCCTTAATGGAACTTCCCACAGCGATATCAGACTTAAACGTTAATCCACCTGTACTGCTTACAAGCACTTGAGAGTCTGTCAGATTTGCTGCCGTTCCGGATGTTACTACCTCATAATTTTTATTATTGACTGTAACTACAACTGAAGCTGTATCCAGAGTTTCTGTTGTAGGAATACCCATAGAAAAAGTTGCATTTGCTGTATCCACAGTTTTTTGATATGTCCCTGCAGTCCCGCCTTTCCAGTTGAAAGTCGGGTCTTGAAAACCACTCTGGGAAGAGTAAATCGCTGCATTAGGATCAACTTTTTGAGTTTGATCGGCAGAAATAGTGCCTCCATTTTTCAAGGTTGCTGCCGTCGCCAGGCTTGTAACGTTGGAGATGGAGTAAGCTGCCTGTGTGGCAGCACTGCTTGCCGTAGCAGTTACCATCGCTTCATTAGAGCTGGTTGTGGTTCTTGCCCGGTACTGGGTAGTCATCTTCATACCGGTTAGGTCCGTCCTGAAGTTTAATAACAGCGTGTTCATAGAGCGGTAATCATCGCGTTGCCATTCAAGTACCTGTTTCTTTTGTTTCAGTTTATCAAGCGGCATGCGTTCAGCCTTCATCAGATCGCTTACCATTTTATCTATGTCCATTCCGCTAGCAATACCGCTAATTCTTAAATTGGCCATTAACATCACCTTTAAATTTTTTTATCCACCAGCAGCCCCAAATGCTCTGCCATAGCTGCATAGGTATCTAAAAGTTTTTTAGATGGAATCTCTTTAATTACTTCATGTGTATTGTCATCAACAATAGTTACATAGTACTCATTCAATTTTTCATGCAGCTGAAATTTTAAAGAAGTGTGCGCGGGCTGAAGAAATTCGTTTAACCCCTTAACAATCTCCTCAACTTTCTCTTTCTTTTTGCCATCATTTAATGGAGTTTCCTGGTTATCATTTGGATTGGGTAATAATGTTTTTTCTTCTGTTCTCTGTTTTACAGAGGCCCCTTCGGTATCTGCTACTCTTGGCTGTATAGGGATATTTACTGTTGTAAGGCGTTCAATCATCCTTATCTCCCCTTGTTTATATATCTCTATATTAATATCGGTTTGTATTCGAAGAATTTAAGACTATTTATTTAATAAAAAAAACTGCAGCGTTTCGCCACAGCATTTCAGGTGTAAATATTAATAAGCAATCCCTGGATTTCCCCAACCATGCCAAGAAGATCAATTCCTTTTTTCTCTTTATCTAGAACTGCATTTGTCAGGTCGATCAACTTTTTATCCACTTCTTTAACAAGTTTATATATCTTCGAGGATCCACGCTGGCTGAAACCGCGCTGTTCCTTGAGCTCCAAGCCGTTTTTGACTGCATCCTCCATAAAATCCTTAACTAGCTTTTTATATTTACGCAGATTATCAACCGTTCTTGAGTCAGCGAGCGATTTACCTGCACCTTCAATTTCTTTCATTTTTTGGCTGAGCCGCTCGTAAGTAACATCTGTACGCTTTTTATCCATGATGGAATTAAAAGAAATGGAATCCTTTGCTGTTTCTTCTTTAAAGCCAATTTTATTGACTGAAGCTTTATTGACGCGCTGTACCTCCATTACATTACTCCACACCTTTTCATTTAATATCTTTAACTTCTATTATATTTCTTTTTAAGATAGCTTTAAATATTTTTCTATTAGAAAAGGAGAGGTTTCCCTCTCCTTTTCACTATTATTTCAATAGCTGAAGCACACCCTGAGGCATTTGGTTTGCCTGAGAAAGCATTGCCTGTGCAGCCTGATTTAAGATATTGTTCTTGGTGAAGTTTGTCATTTCAAGCGCCATATCAAGGTCACGAATTCGAGATTCTGATGTTGTGACGTTTTCGCCCATCGTTTTAAGGTTGCTTACTGTATACTCAAGACGGTTCTGGATTGCTCCCAAACGCGCGCGCTCAGATGAAACCCTTTGAATTGCATCATCATATATAGTAACAGCTGCAGCCGCTTTATCATGGCTGGTTACATCGATAGCGTATTCCGGTGTATTGGCAGACGTTCCATTATCTGCTCCTGAAACAGCGGTATACCAAACCTTTTGAGTAGTAGTGCCATCCACCAGAGTAACATTTTGTGCGGTAGTAGTTCCAGCAAGTCCTGAGCTTATGTGCAATGCTTGAGAGCGCATATCGTTAATTTCAAGTGCAACTTCCTGCCCGGAGTTTGCCCCAATTTGCATATGTATAGAATTGTCCTTACCGCCTGTTTTAGTTGCATTTAGTCTGCTTCCGTCAAGTAATTTAGAGGTATTGAATTCTGTTGAGTTGCCAATTCGGTTAACCTCAGAAGTTAACTGGTTAATCTCTTTTTGGATTTCATTCCGATCAGTTTGAGTATTGGAGTCGTTGGCAGCCTGGACAGCCAATTCACGCATTCTCTGCAAAATTTCATGAGTGGATGAAAGAGCCCCTTCAGCCGTCTGGACAACAGAAACCCCATCAAGGGCATTACGCTCTGCCATATCAAGGCCACGGATCTGAGATCTCATTTTTTCAGAAATAGCAAGTCCCGCCGCATCATCAGATGCACGGTTGATTCTTAGGCCAGAAGACAATTTTTCAAGACTTTTTGAGGTGTTATCATTGTTAACAGCAAGATTGCGGTATGCATTTAATGCGGAAATATTATGGTTAATACGCATGTTGAACCTCCTACAATTTTAAGCATTTCTATAGATTATTCAGCCCTCATAATGCTATTTTCATAAGCTGATACTTTTTTGGATATCGCAGACTGGACTGGAAGCTTTTTCTTAATGACTTCATTCCAGGCAACTGCAATTGGCTCAATAATCTTTAGTATATTTTCAATTAATTCCTTGTCCTTGCGAAGATTGGCTTCCATTAGCATGTTTGCCATGTAGTTATAAAGTGTGTCGAACTGTTCAGCAATGGGACCTGCTTCATACTTAAGACCTACACCCAATCGGTGTAAAATATCATTTGCCTTTTGAATTTTTAGATTAGCTTCAAGAAAGTTCTTACTTTCAATTAACTCTATAGATTCTTCAAGATTCATAATGATTCCTTCATATAAAAGGGCCGTAAGCTCCTGAGAACTCTTTTTATAGATTACTTCATCTGTCAGGACTTCCATTGGTATACCTCCATTTAGATGTTAGCTACCCTTATTATCGGCCATCGCACTCAGATATTAATAGCTTTCATCGATTTTTTCCAATAGAATAAAAATCTCTGCAATTACCTCATATAATTGCGGAGGAATGCTCTCACCCAGATCAATCTGCAAGAGATTGTTAATAAGGGTCGGATCCTCCTGGAGTTGGATATTATTCTCTTTCGCTTTCTCAATTATTTTTTGTGCCACAAGGCCTGTTCCCTGAGCGATAATTGTGGGAGCTTTCCCATCTTCCTTATCATATTTAATTACCGCCGCAGAAGGACCATTGATTTGCCGCCGGCCTTTTGTATTAAAATAATGACTGTTCATATCGTGTAGTCATATCCCTTCTCTGTAAAAGTGGGCATAGCTGGGGCAACTTTTATATTATCGGCCGCTTGATTATCAGTTTTCATTGGTTTTACATGAATGGACCCAACAGAATAGCCGATTTCCTGAAGACGTTCTTTAACAGTGCCCTTTAAAGGATCCATGGCCTTTTCCAGGTCTTTCGTATTATTTTTAAAAGTAATTGATAAATTCTTATTAACCGCCGAAACAGAGATGCCTACTTCTCCGAGTTTTTTGGTTTCAAGCACAAAATACAAACTGCAGTTTTCCCAATCAATTTTTTCTCCTTTTTTTTGAGAGTTTACATAAACCTTCACATTTTCAACTTGTTTATCAAGCAACAGCGGCAGCTGTAAGAAAAGATTTTGCATACCGGAAGAATCCTGCTTATTTAAAAGTTGCTGACCAGTGATCTGGCTAAGTGCCTGTTCTGCATTCATCTTCGTTTGGTTGTCCCCCGTCTTAATCATTTCCATTAAAGCCGATTTAAGATTATGAGGTGCTTCCTCCTTTTGGACGATGGTCTGTGCAGCATTAGTTTCATGGGTAAAACCCATCCTTTTTATAGCCTCAAAAATGTGCCTTGGACCCTTTTCGCGATCCGCAAGAATTTGCGTGGGGAGAACGTCTTTTTCAGTAGACTTTGTACCGTGCAGGCTCTCTTCAGAGATAAAATGTTTTATCCTGGTATCGGACGGTTTAAAAACAAGCTTATCGACCAGGTCCTTAACTTCTTTTACAATTTGGTTCACTTCAGCGAAGTTTCCATTACTTAAATGGTTTTTTGCATCAGCAAGCCTTGAACTCGCAGTCAGCATTTTTTTCTCAGTTTCCATATCGGTATAAAGCATAAAATTACTTTTTAAAATGGTATTATCAAGCTTCTTAATTGTTGCATCGAGCATTTGCCGTACGGGAGTTATGCTTCCTGGTTTTTGGGTCTGGATTAATCTGGAGGCAGCATCCAGGTTCCTGCTTATTTCCTGCCGGATGTTTTTAAAATCAATCGCCATTTGCGAAAGCTTTTTGGTAATCTCAGTGACTAGCAAATTTTTAGAGGTAAGCTGCAATGTCTGGACCGCTTCATTGATCATATATTCTTCTGCTTTAGATATGGAAGCATTCTCAGAAGCTTTTTGTAATTGCGGATACACTTTTTCTAGCTCTCCCATTGCCTCCGCAAGTTCTCTTCTTGCAGCTAGCTCACGGCCCTTGTCGGCAAGCTTGGTTGCTTTTTCAAACGATTCTTTAAAGCCCGAAAGATTGATATCTCCATCAGAATGTTCTTCAAGCAACTTCCCTACAGCTTTTAGAAGATTGGAGAGCAAGGGTTCTTTAAGAACAAGCTTTGCGGTTTCCTTAATAGCAGAAACCTGAGTGTTCTGATTTGAATGTTCTTCGTGTTTAAGTACCGGCAGCTGATTAGCCTGGCTATTTAGACCTTCCAAAGCGAACAAGAGTCTTTCCGTTCCGATTTTCTCGAGCTTAATCCCCTCTTGAATGGCTACTTTCACATTTACCGGAAGTTTAATATCCTTTAGCAGACTTGCGATATTTTTGAGATCAGTTTCGTTTTTCACCTCTTCCTTAATTTCTGACTTATCTTCCAATTGGTCTAATATCCGTGTTTTGGCAGCCTGCTGAATAAGCTGAGCTTTTTTTATATCAGCAATCAATTCTTTATCCACAGAAGGATCAAGGGCAGAAAGGATTCTTTTCACAACTTCAGATGAATTTGTCCCGTTTTTTATTTGAGTAACGGCATTTTCAACAGCTTGCTGAAGCGGCTGAGTCTGAAACTTAATTTGTATGTTTTTAGAATCAGTTGTATTCACCGCTCTGTCTGCTGGAATTGAAAGATTCTCAGTTTGATTTTGCAGAGTGGCACCCGGATCCTGCGTAGAGGATGGGTAACTATTCTGAAGCTGCCGTTCCACTTTTACAAGCGCTTCAACAACAACTCCTTTAGCAAAAGAATTTTGCCCTGATGCGGCCAGGCGTTGTGCAGTATTGATCCCATTTTCTATCACTTTTTTCGAATCATTCTCGAGTTCTGTCTGGCTTAAAAGTTTCTCCGCCAGATTAATAGTTTCTTCTAATTGTGGCTCTTTCTGAATCTCATCAATTACTTGCCTTATTTGCTGTTTTATTGAAATATTCTCTGTCGATTGACTAGAACTGCTGAATATTTTTGATAATGTATCTGTTAATGCTTTACCATGAAGGGCGACATTCACTGCTTGCAATTGCACTTTAGTCAATTCAATATTTTTTTGCTGCATCACTTTAATCGTATTAAGTTTTTCATCTATCGAACCAGGTTCATTTTTAAAAAAATCCTGTAGAACCGCAACAGTTTCTTTCATTACATTCCCGTCCCGGGAAAGAATTTGGCTGACTGCCTCTTTCAATTCAGGAGAGCTTTCAGGATTGATACCCGCACTTCTTAACAGGGAGTCCACCGTTTTTGGAGTATTTAGGGAGGAGGAAGCCTGCACGTTGTTATTAATGGCCTTAACAGTAACTTGCCCATTTTCATTTAGGTTTTTGACCTCAACAAGCACACGGTCGTCAGAAGGAATCGGTCCATCAAATTTCACAACAGTTTCCTGTCCCTTTAAAACAACTTTAGCTTCATTTTCCGGCAGTCGTTCTTTTATTAATACTTGGCTAGTTTCTCCAGGCCTAACTGAGTTGATATTGTCGTTTATCCGGATTTGTGGCTGCTGTACAATTGGCAGATTACTTACTTCCATTACATTACACCCCATACATACTTTTCTATAATGTATATCGGTTAAAATGTACAAAATTCAAATGAGAAAAAATACCTATATGGGGAGAAAAGAAAGGAAATGTTATGGAAATAAAGCAAAAGCTGCCCAAAAGACCAGGACAGCTTTTTTTACTATTAATTAATAACTTTTACTGTTCCATAGCCTATAACCAGGTAACCGTTCAAGTAACAGCGGAATTCAAGAGCCTGTTCTCCTGTATTCCAGGAGAAATCAGATCTTTCAAATTTAAACTGTCCCTGTTTAGCCTGATTATAATAGCCATTGTTGCTGTTTAATGCCTTAACTCCGTTCAATTGAGCTGTATTCAAATCAAATTGGCTCATAGAATATTGGTTTGGCGTATTTACTCGTAAAGTGCATACGCCTTTATTAACCTTAATAACATTTGGCGTTACTTCAATTGATGCAGGAATGAATACAGTTAATTTCTTTTGGAACGTTTGTGTATTTCCGGCAACATCAGTTGCTCTGACCATAAGAGTGTAAACCCCTGGCTTATCTAAAACAATCTGGTTGGACTTATTTACAATTTTTCCAATCAGATCATTAGAACCAGCCAACGTAACAACCTCTTGTGCTACACCTGAAACAAGATCTCTTGTTGAATAAGTTAAATTGAATACAGAATTCAATTCATATAAATCTTTGAAGTAGGACTCGATAATTGGTAATGATTTATCCACTTTAACTATAGCTGTTTTAATTTCTTCCTTATTGCCAGCCTGGTCGACAGAATAGTAGGAGACCTGGTTTACACCTTCCTGGGTAATAGTGAAGGTAGTACCCTCTTTATAGTCAGAACCATTTACTGAGTAATACGTTTTTGCTACTCCACTCTCGCTGTCTGTTGCTGTAAGATTAACTGTTACATCTTCTTTTTTCCAGGAAGTCGGAGCATCGGAAGTTGTTTCTGGAACAGTTTTATCAACTTTTACTTCGATAGTTTGAACGTCTTCCTTGTTTCCTGCCTGGTCGACCGAGTAGTAGGAGACTTGGTTAACCCCTTCTTGAGTAACTGGGAAAGAAGTGCCTTCTGTAAAATCCGAACCGTTTACCGAGTAATAAGTTTTCGCTACTCCGCTTTCGCTGTCGGTTGCAGATAGATTGACGGTTACATCGTCTTTTTGCCAATTAGTTGGAGCATCAGATGTTGTTTCTGTCGAAGTTTTATCAACTTTAACTTCAACGTTCTTAGCGTCTTCCTTGTTGCCAGCCCGGTCAACAGAGTAGAAGGAAACTTGGTTTACACCTTCCTGCTCCACTGAAAAGGTTGTGCTTTCAACATAATCGGAACCGTTTATTGAATAGTAGGTTTTCGCTACACCGCTTTCGCTGTCGGTAGCAGATAGATTGACGGTTACATTGTCTTTTTGCCAAGAAACCGGAGCATCTGATCGGGTTCCTGGAGCTGTTTTATCAACTTTAACTTCAACAGTCTTGGCATCTTCCTTGTTTCCTGCCTGGTCAACAGAATAGAAGGAAACTTGGCTTACACCTTCCTGCTCCACTGAAAAGGTTGTGCCTTCAACATAATCGGAACCGTTTATTGAATAGTAGGTTTTCGCTACACCGCTTTCGCTGTCAGTTGCAGAAAGATTAACGGTTACATCGTCTTTCTGCCAGGATGCTGGAGCATCCGATTTTGTTTCTGGTGCAGTTTTATCTATTTTCACTTCAACCGTTTTTGCTTCTTCCTTGTTGCCAGCCTGGTCCACAGAATAGAAGGAAACTTTATTTTCCCCCTCTTGATTTACTGTGAAGGAAGTTCCTTCTGTGTATTCCGAACCATTCACAGAATAATAGGTTTTTGCAACACCGCTTTGATTATCAGCCGCTGTTAAGGTAACAGTTGCATTGTCTTTTACCCAAACGGAAGGTGCGTCTGCCTTTGTCTCAGGAGCAGTTTTATCAATCTTAACGTTTACTATTTTTACCGCTTCGGCATTACCAGCTTTATCAATGGAGTAGAAGGATAGTTTATTAACACCTTCATTTACAACTGAAATAGTGGTACCTTCCACAAACGGTGCATTATTTAATGAGTAATATGTTTTTGCAACACCTGTATCATTGTCTGTTGCAGTCAATTTTACAGTCTGGCTGGTGCCAGTCCAGGATGCTGTGGCATCCGAAGTAGTAACCGGCGCTTCTATATCCGTGATCAATTTTGCAATTACAGTATTCGATGGCTGCGATTCACCAAACGAATTACTGTAGGATGTTACGTAAAACTCATGATTACTATAAGAAAGATTGGTAGCAGTAAATGATAGATTGTTTAAATTTTTCACCCACAGGAAAGGTATTCCGGCTATATTTTCATAAACGTTGTAACCATTTGCATACGTTACGAAATTCCAGGAAATTCGAGCGCTTGTAGGTGATGTCACAGTAACACTTACTGTCGGCGGCTGCATCTCCGGATAAATGATTTCCTCTGAGGCAACGTTAGAAAGTACAGATTCACCAAACCTTGTGCTATATGCTGTTACCTGATATTTATGTGTATCTTCAGATAGATTATAAATTTCATATGTTAATGCTGTTCCTTTGTACAGCTGTACCTTTGTGTCACCTTTAACTTCATAAACACGGTATTCATTTGCCCATGTTACTGAATTCCACTTAAGAGTAACGTTATTAGCGTTGTAAATACTTCCCTGAATTACTGGAGGCTGTACAACGGGCCAGGTTAAATTAAAGCTCTCTTTATCACCATCCGGAGATTCGCCAAAACGATTACTATAGGAGTGAATTTCGTATTGATAATCACCTTCTGGCATATTGGTTAGCGTGAATGATGTTGTAGTAAGAGTTTTAATCAACTGCTTTTGGCCATCAATGATTTGGTAAACATTATAACCGTTTGCATAGGTAACTGGATTCCAGCTTAATCTTATATCATTACCATTTAAAATAGAATGTGTTGCTGCCGGAGCCTGCATGACCGGCCAAACAAGCGTAAAGGCTAATGGCTTGCTCTCAGGTGACTCTCCGAAACGTTCACTGTAGGAATGAACCTCGTAGGTATAATCGCCTTCTGGCATATTTGTAAAAGTGACTGAAGTGCCTGATAGAGTCTGTTTCAATACCTTCTGTCCATTGATCACTTGATATAATTTATAGCCAGCTGCATAAGTTGCAGTATTCCAGCTAAGTGTCATATCATTTCCGTTTGCGACCGTGAATTTCATAACAGGTGTCTGCATGATTGGGAAAACAAGAGTAAAGCTTAACGGCAGACTCTCAGGCGATTCACCAAAACGGTCACTATAAGAGTGAACCTCATAGGTGTAATCCCCTTCTGGCTGGTTAACCAGCGTTAAGGTTGTACCTGTTTGAGATTTTATTAATTGCTTTTGGCCATCAATAATTTGATAGACTTTATATCCTGTAGCATAGGTTGCTGGATTCCACTTAAGTGTAATATCATTTCCATTTGCAATGGAGTAAGATAATGCCGGTGTTTGCATAATAGGAAATACAAGTGGAAAACTTAACGATTTACCAACAGGAGACTCGCCAAAACGGTTGCTAAAGGATGTAACTTCATAAGAATAATCTCCCTCTGGCATGTTTGGAAGGCTAAGAGTTTTTGCTGTCGTATTCTTGACAAGTGTCCTGTTTCCGTCTGCATCTACTTTATATACATTATAAGCAGTCGCATATTGGGAAGAACCCCAGCTTAAAGTAATGTCATTTCCGTTCGAAATGATATTTGTAAAGGTTGCAGGAGCCTGCATAACAGGAAAGACAACGGTAAAATTTATAGGACTTCCTTCGGCGGATTCCCCATAGCGGTCACTATTTGTGTAAATTTCGTATGAATAATCTCCTTCCGGAACATTAGTATAAGTAACCGAAGTTCCTGTAACAATTGACTTCAACTGCTTTTGCCCATCAACGATTTGATAGACTTTATAAGATGTGGCATAGGATGCGGCATTCCACTTTAATGTAATATCATTGCCATTTGCGATAGCCGAAGTAACATTCGTCGGTGATAGTAAATTAGGGAATGTTATATTGATATCCAACCTGCTTCCCTCCACTGATTCACCAAATCTTGTGCTGACAGAATGGACCACATACGAATGTGTGCCTTCAGAAACCCTGGTAAAGATAACGGTCGGTGTAGTGGCGGTAGCCTTAAAGACTTCCTGTCCATCCAGTACCTCATAAACATTGTAGCTAGTGGCATATTGTACTGGATCCCATTTAAGTGTGATATCATTAAAATTTTGGATTGTATTAACCAAATTATTTGGTTTTTGCATTTCAGGGTAGACTAATGAAAAATTTTGCTCTGCTCCCTCAGGTGATTCTCCAAGTAAGGCTGAATATGAATAAACAAAATAATCATAGTCCCCTTCAGGCTGATTTGTATACGTTACAGTTGTAAAAGTAGTGGTAGTTTGCAAAAACTTAAGCCCTTCTATAATTCTATAGATCCTATAATTACTCGCATACTGGACTGGGCTCCACGATAATTTGATATCATTTCCGTTTGAAATCTGAGTTAGAAAGTTCGTTGGAGTTCCCATCGCCTGTCCGGTTAAATTAACATTTACAGGACTGCCATCCTTCCCCTCCCCAAATCGGGATGAGACAGAATGAATTTCATAAGTATACTGGCCGGGGGCCATACTGGAAAAAGAAGTTATAGTTCCGGTAACCGTAGCTTTTAAGGTCTTTGTACCGTTTACTAACTGGTACACTTTATAACTCGTTGCAAACGGTACAGTATCCCAGGAAAGACTGAAGCTGGTAGGCCCTGTAATACTATATTGAGAGTTTGTCGGAGCTGTCATAACAGGCCATACTAATGTAAAAGAAACGGTTGCTCCCTCGCTTGATTCACCAAATCGGCTGTTATAAGAATACACCTGATAAGAATAATCACCTGCAGCTTTATTGGTAAAACTTACGCTTGTACCAGTCGGCGAACTAACTAGGATTTTTTGACCGTTCACAATTTGATATACCCTGTAGTTGGTCGTATTCGCTGTTGCAGACCATGTTAAAGAGATATCATTTCCATTCGAAATTTGAGAATTAAAATCGGCCGGTTTTTCCATTACAACTGGATCGACTGTTACTTGAACCTGGTTGCTATCGGCTGATTCACCGAAACGACTGCTGTAGGAAGTAATTACATAGGTATAATTACCGGCAGGCATATTAGTAAATGTGGCTGCTGTTCCAGTTACTGTTGCTTTTAAAACTTTTTGATCGTCAATAACCTGATAAACCTTATAAGAATCAGCATATACTGAAGCTGTCCAGCTTAGGGCAATATCATTTAAGTTTTGAATCTTATATGCCGGATTAGCTGGAGGAGCCATTGTTATAGTATCCACTGTTAAATTGACGCTTGTTTCCGCCTCGGACTCTCCATAACGGTCACTATAAGAATGAATCTCATACTTATAATCCCCGCCCGGCTGATTTGCATAAGTAACAGTAGCTCCGGTATATGTTCCTTTGAGGATTTTCTCGCCACCAATAACCTGGTAAACCTTATAAGCAGTTGCATAGGATGCCGTTCCCCATGTTAAAACGATATCGTTTACATTTTGAAGCTTATAAGTAAAGCTGCTTGGTGGAGCCATTACAATAGGACTTACAGTTGCATTTATTTGACTGCCGTTTGCAGATGTGCCAAAACGGTCGCTGCTGCTATAAACCTTGAAGGTATAATCTCCTTCAGGCATGTTGGTAAATATTTTGCTTGTAGTAGTTACTGATGTTTTAAATAGCTCTTCACCGTTAATAACCTGGTAGATTTTATAGCTGTTAGCATAGCTCGCGGCTGCCCACTTTAGATTAATATCGTTTCCATTTGTAATTGTAAAAGATAGACTGGAAGGTTCCTTTATGAGAGGATAAACAACATTTACATCAAGAGTTGCAGTCGGGGATTCACCATACAGTGAATTCACTGCTGAAACTGCAAAAGAATTTTTACCTTCCTTCGCATTAGTAATTGTATAAGTGCGAGCAGATGATAGAGTAGTGGTTAAGAGCTTTTGTGTACCGTCATCCTGGAGCTGGTACACCTTATAGTTTTCCGCATACTGGGAAGCACCCCAATTCAAGACAATATCATTTCCATTTTGGATTGTATTTGTCAGAGTAGATGGAGCTGCCATATCAGGGTAAACAATGTTTACATCCACTGGAGCACACGGCCCTGACTCCCCGTTTGAACTTAATGTTGAGACCACATAACTATATTTTCCCTCAGCCTGATTATTTAGAGGGAAAGAAGCAGTGCTAACAGTACCTTTCAAGACAAGCTGACCATCAGTAATTTGATAGACATTATATCCTGTTGCACCGTACACTGAACTCCATACCAGCTTTCCGTCATCCGGAGTAATAGACTGGTATGTAAGATTGCTTGGCGGCAACAAAACTCCATTATCCGCTGCATATGCGGATCCAAGCGGCGTCAGAAGCTGCAATACTAATAATAGAACCGCCAGATAAATACTAATTCTATCTTTCTTCACGATTTTACCTCCACTCTTTCCTGCAAAAAAGGCATAAAAAAAGAACCTCAAACAAGGTCCATAGAGTTTAGGCTATGATTCCTTGCGGCAACCGGCTACCATCTAAAAGCACTAGTACTTTTAGTTCAGGTCCATGGCTTTGCGTCTCACAGTTTCCTATGATTTGCCCTTTTCACTTGGTTAATTATTACTATAAATCTATTTTAATCCTCATTTCTTTATTAATAAATAGGATTAAATACCTATAATTTACTAAAAATACACTTTTTTATTAGGATATAATCTATTTCTTAAGTTTAGCTCAAGATACATAAGGACTATTTGACATAGATCCTTATAAAAAGGTTTCTAAAATTACTCTCTCACCTATGAAAATTCACCCATACAAGACAATATATATATAGACAGTAAATGATTTTGTGGGGTTGAAAACGAATACGGCTAAATATGAAAATATTTTTTTTGAAAACAGACGTAATAAAATTAATGATAGGTTACAAAAGGCTACAAGAAACACCTCCTCTGGGCTAAAGGTGCAAGGCGCAGCTGATGATGCAGCAGGTCTAGCCATTTCTGAAACAACAAGGGCACAAATTAGGGGTCTTGCCCAATCCCAACGTAATATCCAGGACGGCATCGCACTCTTGAAAACCGCCGAAGATGGATTAGTGAAAACAAATGAAGATGTTCGGAGACTTTATGAATTTTCTGTATTAGCTTCCTATGATACCATGGACGACTCCTCACGATTAGGAGTTCAAGTGGAAGTAAAAGACTTACTCTCATCAATCCAGCAAACTACTGAAACGGTTCAATTCAATACACATAATCTATTAGGATCTGGTAGTAGGCTAGTTAAGATTAAAAAACTCAACTTTCAGATTGGATCTAGTTCAAATGAAAGTATGACCATTGAGTTAGTTGACCTTACAACAGGGAAATTAGGATTATCTAACGCATAAGTAGAGACAAAAGATAATGCAAAACATTTAATAGGACTGTCCCAAAAATTCATCACAGACATTTCATGGCAGCTTACAAGACTTGGTACGCAATATTCAGCCTTAGAACACAATCTTACTAACTCAATGTCCAAAATAACTTAACAAAAATTGAGGCAAATATTCGGGATGCGGATTTGGGAAAAGAAACAATGCTTCTAGCAATAAACAAAGTTCTTAGTGAAGCCGCATATTCTTTACATAAGTTTTAAGATAACGAAAAGCAACATTCGAAAAAAAACTTATTCGGAAAGTAAATTCTAGTGATAAGAACCTGCCAACCGACAGGTTCTTTTTCAATATAATTGTAAATAAATCTGAGGCGGTTTATAATTAAGAAGGAGGAACATACATTCTGTTTTATTGAGGAGGGGTGAAAGATGGATACCATTAATGATCTTCTAAAGCTGTTATCCAAACGTCCGCTTGGTTTAATATGCGGCAAACTTTTAGGAGATGCAAATCTTACAATTGAAAAGAACAAAAAACCCCGCTTACGCTTTCAACATAGTATTAAAGATAGAGAATGGTGTGAATTCTGTTATGACTGCCTAAAGGAATTCATCCCCTTAGCACCTCCTAAATACAAATATTCAACTGATTTACGCCTAAGAAATGGGTTTTCTGAATCCATTTATGTACAGTCTAAAACCTCAAATATTTTTATTCTGTTAAGGAATCTTTGGTATGAGAATAAAAAGAAAGTTGTACCTATTAAATTAATTGATGCTGTACTAACCCCTGAAGCAATAGCATGGTGGTATCAGGATGATGGCAGTTTAAAAGCCGCTAATGGTAAGCCCCAAAAAATTATCCTTTCAACAAATAGCTTTTCAATGGAGGAAAATAAAGAATTGATTAAGCTTCTTTTTAAAAAGTTTAAGCTCAAATTTTCCCTTGATGGTCAAAATAGGCTATGTATTTATGACCAACCCCAAATTCACAGATTTTTATTTATAATCAACAACTTTATTCATCCTTCTATGGTAAGAAAAAAACTCTCTAATCCAAATATAAATACCTCTCAGTATTCCAACAACAAACGGACTACTATTTACCTCCCGTCTGACATCGCTATTTCGTATCCTACAAAAGACATTAATAATATAATAGATGGAATTAATGAAGAGACGTTTATCATGTTTTCACAACAGATCATAAAGTCCAACAATAAATTAAATAAAATGTCCTATCAAATTGTCCTGACAAAAGAGCATCTCGAAAAATTATATTCCTTAAAAATACAAACAGGATTCAGTTACAGTCAAATTGTAACAACCGCATTTCTGTTTTATCAATAATAAGATTTGTTAAATGGCAGTCCTTCAATGTAAAATCAAACTTCACTTTAAGAGTTGTAAAATGCCCTGTGGTAATTGATTGGATTGGGCCAACATTGCTTGAGCAGCTTGAGAGAGAATCGAACTCTTCGTTTCACTCATGATTTCTTTCGCCATGTCGATATCACGAATTCGAGACTCGGCAGCAATGAGATTTTCAGAAGATGTATCAATATTGTTTATAGTATGTTCTAAACGATTTTGGAAGGCTCCAAACTTCGCTCTTTGCGTATTAGCGATTTGAAGAGCTTTATCTATTTTTTCAATAGCTGAAGTGGAATCGGAACTCGTCACAATTGAAAGACCATCTATTCCCAATGAATTTGACCGGACATCATTGATTTCGATTCCCAAAGAATTATTAGAATTTGCTCCAATCTGTAGATTTAGAGTTTGTTTTTCTTTAGTAAAGAAACTAAAAATGAAATCATTTCTTGGTGCGCTAGGGTTTGAATTATCAGAAATTTCAAAAGCACCAAGTATATCGGTCAACGGATCTGGATTCGCATTAAAGGTAAAGCTATTACTCCATCCCCCTGAATCTACGATATTGCCACCAGGACTGTTTAAGCCCAGGAGATAACCTTGACCACTATTATTAGTTAATGTTATTTCATTTGGAGTAGACTGGCTTAAAGTCCAATTTTGGGCAATAGATTTTTCTTCAAAGTTCCCCACTTCTCCATATTTTATCAATTGAAAATTTTCAAGGATATTTTTAATTGTTTCAGTCGGGTTATTTCCTACTAGAGTAGATAATTCCACTCTGGTCCCACCGTAAGCATTTATTGATGAAGTCACAGAGATTGAATCGGTCGAAAGAAGCGAGAGTCCGTTAAATTTTGTTGAACCTGCAATGTTATCAATAGAGGCCTTCATTTGCTCAAATTCTTGTTGAATTGCTATACGATCGTCATTGGTTAATGTATCATTACTGGCTTGAACCGCCAGTTCCCTCATTCTCTGAAGTGGTGGATCAATAATTTGAGATAATCCACCTTCCGCTGTTTGAATAAGGGAGATGCCGTCCTGAGCATTTCTATGAGCTTGCTCTAACCCTCTTATCTGTGCCCTCATCTTTTCTGAGATTGCCAACCCGGCAGCATCATCAGCCGCTTTATTAATTCTTAAGCCAGAAGACAATTTTTCTATACTTTCACCAGATTTTCTCGTACTATTTTTTATTTGATTTAAGGCCCTTAATGCCGACATATTATGATTAATTATCATTTTTAACACCTATCATTCTATTATCTCTTCTATTAATATCGGATAAGAACAATAAAATTAAAGGGAAATTAATCCAAAATAAAAAGAGACCTTAGAAAAACTAAGATCTCCTTTAATATAAAGATTAACGTAATAATTGAAGAACACCTTGAGGCTGTTGGTTCGCTTGCGCCAACATAGCTTGTGCAGCTTGACCAAGGATAGAGTTCTTAGTTTGGTTCATCATTTCTTTCGCCATCGTGCGAACATTTACTTTCATAAATGACTAGACTACATCTTCACCCTCTATATAAATCTAGTAGGGGTCGGGCACTTCGGATCGACAATGTTGAACCCCATTGCTTCACCTACGGATTTCATCACCATAGCTTTTCGCCTTAGATGGTTTATCCTAGTCGTTGAACCTTCTCCATCCTTTCGGAACAGGAGCTTGGCTGCTGATTGCCCAATCTTTTCTTTTTTCAAACCATTACATCTGCCGTTTCCAGCTACGCTGTGGTAAGAAAAGCTCTAAGGGGTTTCCAGCAATTCACCCGATAATACTCACTGGCCGTTACCAGCCAGGACGACTGTGCTTGTCACTGCCTAGGCAGCTAAAGCATAATCAACGTCACGTACACGTGATTCTGCAGCAGTTAGGTTTTCAGAAGAAGTGCTTAAGTTGTTGATTGTATGTTCTAAACGGTTTTGCCAAGCACCTAATTGAGCACGTTGTGAAGAAACATCTTTAATCGCTTGGTCAATTGCTTTAATATTTTCATCAAATGATTGAGTTTTAACATTGACTTTGCTTAGATCTGTAACATTTGCATTGCCAGTTCCCTTACCAAGATCAGAAGCTTTCATGCTGTTAATACTAATATCAAGAGTTGTAGAACCATTTGCACCAATTTGGAAGCTTAAACCAGTTCCGGAAGTTTTAATGTCTAAACTATTCAGTGTATTAGTTCCATCATATTTAGTTAAATCTTTATCAGCAGAAAAATTTAATGAAACTCCTACTTTATCAAAATTCAATGTTGAACCCGCTTTTACAGCTGTAGGGTCTTGGCTTAATACTTGTGTTGTTGTGCCGTCTGAAACTGAAACTGTATTATTAGTTGTATCCAAAGCAAATGTTAGAGTAGATCCACTTTTTGCACCTGCTACATCTGCAGTAATACCAGCTGCTGTTAAACTTGCAATGGTAGCAGTGCCATCTGCTGCTTTAACTCCAAGTGAACCATCCAATAGGTTTTTCGTATTAAACTGCGTTTTATCAGCAATTCGATTTGTCTCTGAGTTTAATTGATCAATTTCTTTTTGAACTGCATCTAAATCGTCAGAGTTGTTTGTACCATTGTTAGATTGAACTGTTAATTCACGTACTCGTTGCAAGATATCGTGAGTTTCGTTTAAAGCACCTTCAGCAGTTTGAATTAATGAAATTCCGTCTTGAGCGTTACGTCCAGCTTGATCTAATCCGCGGATTTGTCCACGCATTTTTTCAGAAATCGCAAGACCAGCGGCATCGTCACCCGCACGGTTGATGCGAAGACCTGAAGATAGTTTTTCCATAGATTTAGATTGAGCGTTTGTTGCAGAATTCAATCTGTTGTAAGTATTTAACGCTGCAAGATTGTGATTGATTTGCATTATATGTTTCCTCCTTGAATTTTAAGTTCACGTCCTTGTGAACTATTAGATTGGTTGGAGTCGATAAGGTCGGCCGCCCTTATTCCCTCTTGCTATTAATATCGACTGGAAGAAACAATGTTTAATAGTTTTTTCTAATTTTTTGTATCATTTTGTTCTTTTTTGAAGAAATTTATTAATCCTGATATATCTTTTGAAGCCTGTTCGTTTTCACTTAAGATTTGGTCGTAGATTTCTTTCCTTAAAATCTCGACATTTTTTGGGGCATTGATGCCGATTTTTACCTGGTCATTTTTAGAAGAGATGATGGTGATTTCGATGTCATCACCAATCTTGATGGTTTCTCCGTTCTTTCTCGTTAGCACTAACATGGAAGTCACCCTTTCTGGAAGATTGGATGTTTCGTTTTATACTGTTCATTATTTAAGATGACTTGCTTCGCTTTTTGATTGGAAGCATTAATAATAACCGGGGCCTGCAGGTTGGCGGTCGTTTTTTCAAACGGCTCATGAACCGTTAAGATGGAAAATACCACAACATCTTTCTCTGTTTTAAGCTCCAATTCTTCTAATATTGAATCTTCAAGCTTAAAATCATATTCTTTTATAAAAGGAAACGGGCTTGCCACTACAAATGCCAAAAATGGTGTCGTGACCGATTGCATGACAGAGAACGTATTATCTTCCGATAAAGGCAGAATGATAAATTCCTTTTCCTCTTGAAAACCCGGCATTCCCTTTTCAAAATGCAGAATATCCTCTTTGTTAATTTCTATTTCATCATGATATTTCGTGTTAATTAGCATAATGTCATCCTCACTTTATATAGTCTGCTCATAATTGATTCCGATAAAATTCAAGTTATCAAAATCAATTTTTAACGACTGATACTGCTTCATATTAATATCGACATTTCCTCGATAGTAATTAATCATTGGCTGATGGATTCGGCTGTCGATGATTGGCTTATGTACTCTCCAATTAATATCCAGCCTGCCAGGATCATAATTGATTTGTACGCTGCCTGGGGAGGGAATCCAACCGATTTTGAAATCGTATTGCGGTGTCTCGCTGTTCCGCTTTGCCTGGCGGGCGATCGCCCCACGTCCATTTTCAATCTTCATCAGCTCTTCGCCATCTTGTGCACGGCGGGCAATTCCCGCAAGAAGATCCTGATGACCCTGTTGTGCAGCCTCTTCGATCCTCATCGATGCACTTTTAAGATCGACATCCGCCCGCGCCCTCGTTTGGTCGATCGTCAGCCTTGATGGAATATTGTTTACCTGCATTTCGGCTTTTGGCTGCTGGATGCTTAAATCCGCGGGCTGCTGATGGATTTCAAGCTGGCCTCTTTGCGAGCGAATATCAATTTGCGCAAAGGTTGATTGCATACTTATTTGCGGAAGTCTCATTAACAACTCCTCCTAGTAAAAAAAGCTATTCAGAGCGAATAGCTTTATCGTAAAAAGTCTATTAATGTTGGCTGAATTATTCGTGATCCTACGCTTAATGCAGCCCGGTGAACGCTTTCCTGCGTAGTCAGGTCCATGATAACCTTTTCAATGTCCGCATCTTCATTATCTGATAGAACCTGGTTCGCCATCACGCTTTGCTGGCCGAGACGGTTTTCAATCATATCCAGCCGGTTGGAACGCGCCCCTAAATCGGAACGCTCCGCTGACATCGTATCCATTACCTTATCTAGCCGGCCAAGCAAGCTGTTCAAATCGCCTGGAGTATTATTTTGAAGCGCATTCTGAATGCTGCCAACTACATTGAATAACTCCTGGCTGAATACATTAGCAGGATTCACATTGGCCTTCATACTTACTCCCTGGGAAACTTCAACATTGTAATTGTTAATGGCAGGGTCAGTCAAATTAGCTGCTACTACAGGCGGGTCTTCCTGGGCAACCGGCGGGTTCATAACATCATTGCCGTGAAAAATATATCTGCCAGCGATTTGCGTATTGCCTGTTTTTACAAGGTCTTGTTTGATTTGGTTAATCTCACTTCCCAGAGCTTTTCTGTCTTCTGGAGTGAGAGATCCATTCTGCCCCTGGACAACCAGCTCACGGATTCTTTGCAGACCGCTGTTCGCCTGCTCCATTCCCGCTTCGGAGTTATCCATCCACAGATGAAGTTCTGATAAATTCCGCTGGTACTGTTCAACCTGGACAAGATCAGTACGATAGTACATCCCTTTCATAGCCACAACCGGGTCATCCGATGGCTTGGTAATTTTTTTGCCGGTCGAAAGCTGGTCCTGGTACTTGCCCATCTTCAAATAGCTGTTGCTAAGATTACGCAAAGAATTGGACGCAAGCATCGATTGAGTGATACGCATTTACTTTACCTACCTTCCGCCGGCTCCCATGCCGTTAATAATTTTATCCAGCATTTCGTCCTGCAGAGTAATCATTCTTGCTGAAGCATTGTATGCATGCTGAAATTGAATCATATTCGTCATTTCTTCATCCAGTGAAACCGAGCTCACTGACTGGCGTTTGTCATCAACTGCCTGCTTTAATGTGCTGCTGTTATTCGATAGCCGCGTTGCTTCCTGGGACATAACCGCCATTCCGCCGATCACGCCCTGAAAAAAGCTGCGGAAGTCGGTTTGTCCATTCAGCTCGTACTCCATCTTCTGATTGAAAACATCTGCCAGGGCGGTTACATTGCTTCCGTCCCCAAGAGTCGCTTTGGTTACGTCATTTCCGCCAGCAGTTGCAATGTTATCTAGGCTGTTTTTGATATCATCCGAAATCTGAATCCTGCCAGCAAATCCTTTGGAATTACTGCCCGGGTCTGCAAAAAACAAAATGTCTTTACTCGTTTTGGAGCTTATTTCATTTGGGCTGAATCCTTTTTCATGGATTGAGTTAAACTCATTTGCAAACGTATATGCCATCTGGTCAAGCTTTGAAATCATATCTGTATATATTCCGGTCGACTTGCCATTATCATCATAGCCGTAGGATTGAATCAACGCGGAAAGCTTACCGCTTGAATTCATTTTTGAAAAATCAACCTTATCCTGGCCGATTTCTATAGTTTTGACGGATGAATCTTCTGCTCCGTCGTAATTAACCTTCAATTCGTTAGCCCCCGCACTACTCAATAGGATTCCAAGCTCTGATCCATTATCGGAAACCATTTTAACTGTCGCCTGCCCCTCAGCATTCGGGGCAGGATTACCACCGGAACCTGTATAAGATACTTTAATGTTTACCATTGATGAAAGCTGATCGATTAGGCGGTCCCGCTCATCGTATAAATCATTCGGCAGATAGCCGTGTGGTTCCACACTGCCAATTTGCTGGTTAACATTATTAAGCTGGTAAACAAGTGAATTTACTTCTTTTACCGTCACATCAATCTGGTCCTTTTCATCCTTTTGAATCGTTGAAAGCGAATTGGACAGGTAGTTGAATGTTTCAACGACAGCTTCACCACGCTGTCGGACTACCGATCTCGCCCCCGAATTAGTAGGATCGGTCTCCAGGTCCTGTAAAGATTGCCAGAACTGGTTCATGGTATAAGACAATCCTGAATCGGATGGCTCGTTCATGATATTTTCCATTTTGCTCAAGGATTCAGAACGGGACTCCCAATGGCCAAGTTTATTACTTTCAGCTCTGTACTGGGTATCCAGGAAGCTTTCCCTTACCCGCTGAATGGAATCCGCCTGTACACCTGTTCCCATTTGGCCGGGCATTTGAGGCATATTCATGCCTTTCCCAGGATAAGGCTCTGTTTGAGTAAAGTTCACCCTCTGTCTGGAATATCCGGGTGTACTGGCATTTGCCACGTTTTGTCCTGTTGTATGTAACGCCGTCTGCTGGGTAAACATTCCCCGGCGTGCTATTTCTAATCCCATAAAGGTTGAACGCATGATGTTTCCTCCACATTAAGCTTTCGAATTAAATACTGCTGATGGCCGTATGGCACTGCTTGCCTTTCCTGCCGTTGGACCATAATTAAATTCTTCGTTTTGAGGAGCAATTAGATCCAGAGAAAGATTTACAAATTGTAATGATTGATAAATCAACTGCTGGTTTAAGCCATTTTTTTGTTTAATTTGTAAAACCGCATCAATAAGTTCTGAACGGACTTCCTGCAGTTTTTCCTTCTCCGCTCCCTCCAGAACATCCAGGCAATCTGATAAGGAGGGCTTTTTCAGGACAGGAACAAGGCGGGAAGCAATGCTCTCCCGCTCACCTTCAAATTTATTAATTGCCGCAATATGGGCCTGTTCTTCCTTTAATAGCTGGGTAAGGGCATCCATATCTCCTTTTTTTACGATGTCAGTTTTCCGTTCTGCCAGGCTGTGAAGACTTAGATGCAGCTTCAAAAGCTTTTCCATCACAGCAATCAATTTTTCAGAATCCATGTTATCCCCTCCCCGCTTTTACTTTTTGAAAAAATTCACCATGTTTTTAGCGGTTCCTTTAGCATCCACTTTATAGGTGCCGTTTTCCACCTGTATTTTAAGCTGATCAATTTTTTCCTGTCGCTCTTTGGCGACCTGGGAAACTTCCTGAAGCTCTTTTGCAGCAGAAGAAATCTCCACTTTATCGGCTGTTTTTCCGGTGGTTTTACTAATATTGTCGATCTTGTTCATTTGGCGTTTGTAAGGATTAACTCCCTGAGTTCCAAAATTATTAATCTTCATAGTTATAACCTCTCTTCCATCCCGGACATTTTCCCCTATAAGTATTATCGGATAAAACCAGTCACTTTTTATATATTTTATATTAATAAGTAAAATTTACCTAGAAAAATAAGCTGCATATGATTATGCAGCTCATCTCTCCTTAGAAGTATAATATGTTGCTCTCTCTCGCTTGGCGATTTCCTGCCTTCGGAGTTCCTTTTTATCATGCTCGTTCAGGTCTGTTCTTAATTCATCCTGGCATTTTTCGCAAAGCTTCCCGGTTTTGATTATATGACCGCATTTATCACATGGATAACCTAAATTCGGGAATTGCGCTGTTTGGAGACGCCCCTTTTTAACAAATTTATAAATGAGCTCTTCACTAACCCCTGTTTGTGTGAAGATTTGTTCAACCGTTGCGGCACGATTTTCCCGTCTGCGCATGAACTTGAAGACCGTTTCATAATCTTCCTCTTCCTTTTTCCAGCATTTCTGACAAACATCTCTAAACTGACTTTTCACAAAAATTTCATTGCAATTAGGACAGTTTGATAAATTCTCCATCCTACATCCCCCTGTTTCTATAGTTCAGCCTCTTGCTAGAGTAAATGACACCACGCTCTTTGCTCCCGCTTCTTTTAAAAGTTTAGCAGCATGCCGAATTGTTGATCCTGTAGTATATATATCGTCAATAAGGACAATTTTTTTACCAATAATCTTTGCTTCTTGTTTGATTTGAAAAACTTGAGGAAGGCGGATTCGTTCGGTGCGGGTTTTCTTTGATTGTTTTTCCGTGTGAATTCGACTGAGGATGCCTAACGTGGCCGGGATGCCTGCTGCATCAAGAAGAGCTTCAGACTGGTTGAATCCCCGTTCATAAAGACGCTCTTCGCTTAGGGGGATGGGAATAAATAAGTCTCCCTCAATCTTTTCTTTAATAGATTCGCTGAAGGCTTTTGCTATTGCATAGTCACCACGATACTTGAAACGAGCTATTGTTTCTTTTAAAAAATCATTATAAACATAGAGGGAGGTATTTCTTTCAAGCACTCCTTGACATTCAGGGTCTTCTTCCCAGCGAACGCAATCAATGCATAGGTCCTCTCTTCTAAATTCATTCAGTATGCGACAGCATAACCTGCAGGTTTCTCCTGAAATCGGCTGTAGTTTCCCCTCGCAATCCGAACATAACAGTTTTTCTTTTTCAGGTGAGAACAGGGAAACCCAGCCCACAGGCAAGTTAATTATTTCATGACACAGGAGGCAGCGGTCAGCTCGAAACAGGTTCATAGATCGACCAATCCCTTCTTTACGGCCTCCTGATTCATCATGACTATCTGTTTCCTCGCCCTTAACATAGACTCAGTTTTTCCGTAATTAAAAAAAGTAACATCCCCAGTTGGAAAATTGGCGCTCCTCCCCGCTCTTCCAGCAATTTGGACAAGTGTACTTTCGGTAAAAATGTCTTCTTCAGCACCTATTACAGCAACATCAATATTAGGGAAAGTTACTCCGCGTTCTAGAATGGTGGTTGTGAGCATGATACGAATTTTGTTATCACGCATATTTTGGACCTTCTCCTTATGGTCCGGGTCTTCAGCATGAACTGATTCTATATTGGCATTAAACTCTCGGAGAATAGGTATAGCTTTTTCCATGCGTTTGATGTTAGGAAAAAAGATTAAAGATTGTTTATTCACTTCAAGTCTCTGTTGAACCCATTTGCAAACCGTCGCAGGCATTTTTCCCTTAGTTAAAAGCTTTTTCCAATTACCGCACCATTCAAATCGAGGAACAGGCAGGGGATGGCGGTGAAACCGTGCAGGGATTGTAACATAATCTCTCTTTCCAGAACGGCACTCCCTTTGCCACTTCGTGCTTGGAGTTGCGGTAAGATAAATCATCGCAGATTCCAGCTTTCTTGCTTGGACCGCGGCATACTTAAGTGATTCTTCCACTGTATAGGGAAAAGCATCTACTTCATCAAGAATAAGCGTGTCGAAGGCGTGATAAAAACGGAGAAGCTGGTGAGTAGTTGAAATGGTTAGCGGAGCGTAAATATGACGGTCCTCACTGCCGCCGTACAATGCAGCAATAGGAATATTGGGAAAAGCTGATTTGAAGCGGGGAACTAATTCTATGACAACATCTGTCCTGGGGGTGGCAATGCAGACTCTTTTTTTATCTGCAAGTGCTGACTCAATACCCTGAAAAAGAATTTCTGTCTTCCCCGCCCCGCACACTGCCCATACGAGTAGTTCTCTATTTTCACGAATTGCTTCTGTTACTCTCTGAGAAGCGCTTTGCTGCCCTTCTGACAAGGTGCCGTTCCATTCGAGAATTCTATCGGGAAGAAGAATTTCTGGCGGGGGTCCGCTCCATCCAATAAGTTCCGTACACCCGCTAACCCTGCCCATCATAATACACTTCCGGCAGTAGACTTCAGTATTCCCGCAACGGGCGCACGGGAAAGAAGCCAACCATTCAGGGTCTGAATTACCACAACGGACACAAAAAGGCTTTTTATTTTTATAAGTGATACCTTTTCGGTATGTGACCTCATCATAACCGTGGAGATTGGAAGGTGAAATCGGAAGGTCATCCAGGAGCAGCTGCTTGCCGGAGAGGATTGATTGGAGTTCATTTTTCAACATAAAAACACTTCCTTAATTCATATACTCTCCCTCTGGTGGAACCTGAGGAGGGCAAATTGATAGACTTCAGGATTTTTTGACTGATATCGCTTGATGGAAGATGAAGAAAACGACGCATTTCAGAATTAGTTATTGCAGATCCAAACAGCAGATAGTACTCGTTGAGAGTTTCAAGATAAGCGTCATTTGAGAATGTTCCACATTGAAGACATTTCCACTTTCCGCGATGATAATCCATACCTAACTTAGAACAAGCAGGGCAGCGAACACCAGTCAATATATCAGACTTTTCAATTTGATAGAGTTTTTGGATGTCACAGCGCTCAGGTTCATGTTTTTTCAAAAGAAGGCGGCTAGCTTTTTGAATTGTTTTATTTTCCAGGGTTTCTTTTCGATGGGAATTCTCTATTTGTTCTATTTTGAGGTTTAACGAGTGGGCATGGCATACTTTATGGAATATTGGGGATCCAAGTGGTTTTAGGATGGTGGAAGGTCGACTGATAACAATTAAATATTCTATGGGCAGATCAGGAAGTCCGTTCTGCTTAATAAATAGTTTGAGCAGCCTTTGCTGTCTTTTGGCCTGTGAGAGGGGATCTTCAAAGCCCTGTTCATTGCCATCAGAGCCAATTCTTATCATCTGCTCGCTCTTCTGATCAAAATACAAGATACCGGAAATATTTTTTATTTCAAGAATGATAGCCAATTTCTTTGAGAGGAGTAAAGTGTCAATTTGAAAATAAGTATCTTCATAGGGTAATCGCAAACCATAAAAAATCGTATATTCTTTTTGTGGAAGAAATTTAAGATAATAGTCTACTGCAACCTCGCCTTTATAACCTGCCGTTCTTTTAAAAAGCTCTTCTTCGATAATAGGCATTTTCAAATGATTTGGCGATAACCGACCGTTCTTTAATACCTCCAAAACGAGTAATTTGTGAGGTTTAGACCGCTTATTGGCATTCAAAAGTTGTTCCTCCTTTCTATATTTTATATTTCTCGTTGAGGATATAGATTTCCTGCAGAACTGGCAGGTAAATTTATTAACTTTTTGAGTCTTAAATTACCAGATTGATTCTATTCCGCGGAAACTAGTTTTTATTCCGCGGAGTTGAGAACTTATTCCGCTGAGTTTTATCCTAATTCCGCGAACCTAAAGGAGTATTCCGCCGCCAAATTCACCTGTTATTCCGCCAAACCCCAAAATATAAAAGCCCTTCCGGCTCGCCGGAAGGGCAACTCATTATATCATTTTTTCACCCAGCCCATACCCATAGCACCTTCGCCAAGGTGGGTACCGATAACTGCGCCGAAGTAGCCAATCAAGAATTCAACGTTTGGATATTCAGCCTGTAGCTCTTCACGCCATTCAATTGCTTCCTGCTCGCGATTGGCGTGAATGATAACTGCCTTATACTCTTCCCCGCTTGCAGCATCTGCACCAAGCAAATCAACAATCCTCTTCATCGCCTTCTTACGAGTCCTTATTTTTTCAAAAGGAACAATTTTCTTAACTACAAAATGAAGAAGCGGTTTAACCTGCAGGAGACTTCCGACAAAGGCCTGAGCGCTGGACAACCTGCCGCCCCGCTGCAAATTACTCAGATCATCCACCATAAAATAAGCTCGTACAGACTGCTTCATTTCATCCAAACGGCGGATTATCGCCTCCGCATCCTCACCACGTTCTGCCCACTCAGCTGCCTCTAAAGCATAAAACCCCTGGACCATGCAGCTGATTTCAGAATCATATGGATAGACCTTCACATTCTCTACCATACCTGCTGCGGAAACCGCACCCTGATAGGTTCCACTGATCCCGCTGGACAAATGAATGCTGATTACCGCATCAAATTTCTGTCCTAGCCTTTCAAACAACTCTACAAATTGGCCAACAGGCGGCTGTGATGTGGTCGGCAGCTCGCGATTTCTTACTTCTTCAAAAAATTCAGTTGAATTTATATTTACTTCTTCCTGATAAACTTCATTTCCAAAAATCACATTCAAAGGGATCATATGTATGTTCCATTTATCGCGCAATTCTTTCGGAATGTATGCTGTACTATCCGTTACGATTGCCGTTTTCATAAAAGTGATACCTTCCTTGTCCTTTTTATCTACTATATGTACGTGATTAATTCTATATGAAAAGGAATAAATTTGCATTAGTTTATACGAAACACAAAAAATCCCCTCCGTAAACCGCGAAGGGGATCACCACAATATTTACCTTACTTCCACCCAGCCGTTTTTAATAGCAACGACTACAGCTTGTGTACGGTCGTTTACATTCATTTTTTGTAAAATATTGCTGACATGGTTTTTAACTGTCTTTTCACTGATAAATAACGCTTCACCGATACCACGATTGCTCTTACCGTCAGCAAGCATCTGAAGAACTTCACACTCACGACGAGTCAACAGATGAAGCGGGCGGCGAATTTCAATGCCACGAAGGCCTGTTGAAACAGCCTCTTCACCGCTGGCAAGCAGACGGCGATATTCATTCACCAAATTATGAGTTACCCGTGCGTGAAGATACGAACCCCCATCAGCTACTACTTTAACTGCCTCAATCAGTGCATCTGCATCCATCTCCTTAAGAAGATAGCCCCTTGCACCTGTTTGCAGTGCATGCATAACATAGTTTTCATCATCATGTATAGAGAGAATGATAACCTTTGCATCCTGGTATTTTTCTGTAATCATTCCTGTCGCCTCAACACCATTTACATGAGGCATATTGATGTCCATAATGACAACATCCGGCTGGTGCTCCTCTATTAAGTCAAGAGCCTGGCTTCCGTCATCACCTTCTGCCACAACCTGAAATGATTTTTCAAATTCTAGTATCCTTTTTACACCTTCACGAAATAATTGGTGGTCATCAATAATGACAATTTTTGTAGCCAAAACCCTTCGCCTCCCTGTATCCTTCTAATCTTTGTCTAATATCGGTATTTGGATCATGACAAGTGTGCCTGCACCTTTTTTGGAATCAATTGTGATTTGGCCTTCCAATAAGTCAACGCGTTCTTTCATGCCAATTAAGCCGAATGAATCGTTCCTTCTTTGATTCTTGTCAAAACCTTTCCCGTCATCTTTAACAGTGACAGTTATGGCCTCTTTGCATATTTCAAGTTTCACTTGAATTTCCTTTGCTTCCGCATGTTTCAATGCATTTTGCACAGATTCCTGTATAAGCCTGAAAAGTGCCACCTCATATTTAGATGGAAGACGCCGTTCCTGGCCAAGGTTTTTAAAGGAAATCACTGTTTTCTTATGATATTCTTCGATCGTTTGTAAGTATTTTTTTAGTGTAGGGACAAGACCAAGATCGTCCAAAGCCATCGGACGAAGATCGTAAATAATTCTTCTGACCTCATATAAAGAAGATCTGACCATCTGTTTGAAGCTACGGATTTCGCCGAGAGCTTCTTCTGGCCCTCTTTCCCTGTAAACTCGCTCAATCAAATCAGAGCGCATCATAACATTTGCGAGCATTTGAGCAGGTCCATCATGAATCTCACGCGATAGACGCTTTCTCTCTTCCTCCTGCGCTTCAATGATCTTTAGGCCAAAGTCCTGCTTCATTTTGGCATCTTCGATTATCTCACCCATTTGTCGTAAATCACTCATTAAATAATTCATAACCACTGAAATTTGTGATACAAGATGTTCGGCTCTTTCAATCGTTTCATTAATACCTAGAAGTCTTCTTTCCAGATCATCCCGGCGGTCGCGCAGCTGTTTTTCGATTTGACGATTCAGCGTCAAATCCATTTGCAGCTTATGCGCCTTTTCATACGCGTCGCGAACTTCCGCTTCGGTGTAGTTTTTAAAATGCATGCTAACTTCCGAAAGACGCTTACGTGCAAAACGAGCCTGTGTGTCTAGATGGTCCCCTTCACTAATGGTCCTGGCGACCTGCAGCTTGACCTCTTTTAGCTCCTCTGAAATAGCTTCGAAATCCTGACGGCAATTCTCGCCAATCCGGAAAACTTCATCTTTACTGTTTCCAACTGTTTCGATCATTTTTTCTAAAATATGATCTAGAGCCTTGGTATCAAAGTTCTTTAATGTCATTATGAGTCCTCCAACGGAAAAACCACTGGCTTTAACATATTTTATCGTTAATTACGGCATGTTACTATTCATATCCTGCCTAAATACACCAAATTCCGAAAAAATCAATAAATAGTATTATACTTAGGCAACTGTTTTATAACTTTTGGCCTATATACATAATCAATAAACCTTCTTCATTAGTGCCAAGAGACCCAGAAAGATTTTCTTTAATATTATTTCAAAAAAAAATCTTCCAGTGAGAAATTATCCTTTTTATTATACCATGTTGTATATGCCTCAATATTAAAAGTTTTTTACATTCGCTGAAATTTACACTATTCGACAAGAAGTCGAAATATAATAGATATTGCAGGTATTAGACTCTGGAGTAAGCGAATTAGACCAGAAAGGAGTCAAGCCAATGCTGGCCTCTTACTATACAGTAAAAGAATATGGCGAACACGAAATTATTATTGAGAAATCTAGGTTTATCGCGCAGGTTTCCCGGGCAGAAACAGAAGAACAAGCCCAGGAATTCATACAGACAATTAAAAAGAAGCATTGGAATGCTACACATAATTGTTCAGCTTATCTGATTGGGGAAAAAGACCATATTCAAAAAGCCAATGATGACGGCGAACCAAGCGGTACTGCCGGGGTCCCTATTCTCGAAGTTCTCAAAAAGAAGAAGCTAAAAGACACAGTGGTAGTAGTTACAAGATACTTTGGTGGAATTAAACTCGGAGCAGGCGGACTAATACGCGCTTATGGAAAATCTGCATCAGAAGGCATTAATGCAACAGGGTTAGTGGAGCGCAAGTTGATGAGAGTTATGCACGTAAAAGCTGACTACACATGGCTGGGAAAATTAGAGAATGAACTTAGAGCATCAAATTATCAAATTAAAGAGATCCATTATTTAGCTGATGTTGAACTAGAAATTTTTGTCGAAGAGTCAAAAATAGTCGAATTTTCAAATTGGCTGATTGAACTTACAAATGCTCATGGTAAAATAAGTCGAGGAGACTCGATATACTTGGAAAACGAGATTACAATATAAGGAGATATCAATGGAAACAACAAGAATCAGAAGAAAGCAGAGAAGGCCTAGGCTAAGGATTAAAAGATTAGTGCTTGCCTTATTACTTTGTATAATTGTACCCGCTTCTACCTATTTTGGATTTGTTGCTTTTCAAACATATAAAGCTGCAGAAAAATCCTACAGCGGACTAGATAGAGGAAGCCATTCAGCTTTTAGAACAAAAGAAGTAAAAATAAGTAAAGATCCGGTTTCCATTTTATTAATGGGCCTTGAAAACTATTCATCGGGTTATAAAGGCGGAAGAACTGACTCTTTAATTGTAGCCACTTTTAATCCTTCTTTAAAAACTATTAAACTATTAAGTATACCTAGAGATACTTATACCTATATTGAAGCAAAAGGCAAAAAGGATAAAATCAACAGTGCTTATGGTGCAGGTGGCAGGGATGAGACCATCAAAACTGTCGAAAACCTCCTCGATATACCTATAGATTATTATGCAGAAGTACAATTTGACGGTTTTAAGGACATTGTTGATGATTTAGATGGTGTAAAGGTAAATGTTCCATTTGACTTTTGGGAATATACAGATACTCATCCTAGGAAAAAAGTTTATTTTCACGAAGGCCCTCAACACCTTGATGGTTTAGAAGCACTTGCCTATGCACGAATGAGAAAACGGGATCCGCGTGGGGACTTCGGAAGAAATGATCGACAAAAGGAATTAATAAAAGCAATTATCGACAAAGCTTCGACACCTTCTAATGTTTTAAAAATTGATAAAATCGCTTCCCATGTGAGTGACAATATTAAAACTAATATGCGTTTAGAAGAACCTCTTTATTTTTATAAGAAGTATAAAGGATTTTCTTCAAAAGACATTGAAACTATAAAATTAAAGGGTAATGATGAATATATCAATAATGTTTACTACTTTGCACCAGATGAAGAAAGTTTAAAGGAAGTTCGAAATGAACTTCAAAACCATTTGGAATATAAAAAACAGGAATAACTATTGAGAGGGGATTCATAAAGAATCCTCTTTTTATTTACAGACAAAATTTTAAAAACGGCAGAACAAGTAGTTCTGCCGTTTTCCTTTATTTCTCTTTATGTTCAAATTTATCAACAATCAGTCGTTTTTCCAATATTTTATTTAAACTTACTGCGTCTTGTTTGTTTTTTAAACAAACCTGCAGATAAGAACGGATGAAAGTAGCTGAATTGTGGCAGTAAAAGTTTTTTACTTCCCTGTAATGTATGTTCGATTCTTTCAACCTAATTCTATTTGAAGCAAAGGCTCCAAAGGTTACATCGACAGGATGTTTTTTACTTAACAAAGCAACTTCACTTAACTCTTGGTCTGTTATTTTACTGTATACATAAGAACTGTAAATATTAAATCCGCCAGTAATTAAGATATTTGCTGCCAAAATTACAGCTAACCCATACGGTATTATTCGGTAAAATCTTTTTTGTGAGAAAAGCAGTGATAAAAATATTAGAAGTACTGGAATAATCCAAAGTTGAGGTATATAACGGGCCCACCATGGTTCGGGATTAATAAAAATGGACACTGATAACCAAAATACAACAAAAGACAGCCAAATTCTTTGTTTCACCTCAAGGACAAACATCAAATATACAAACAAGGCCGCTGAAAGTAATGCAATTATCCCAGACAGAGGGCCAAATCCTCCTATTCTTGTATCGGGTACGGAGAATTGATACATTTCATTCTCGGTTATAACAAATGGAGATTTAAACATTGGATAAGCTCGTGAATTATCTGATGGTGAAAAAGTTGATTTTATAAATTTTTTAAATCTGTTATTTTCAGTCACAAATTTCTTATCCATATTTATGGTTATGATATCCACGGGGTTTTTACCGGCCAGAGGATAAAAAGGATGACCATTTTTAACAGTGTTTGTTATATAAGGATTAAAACCAATTACTGCTACACTCAATATAAAAGCTGCAGCCAGGGTTATAAATACCGGTTTTATTTTTTCTCTTTGATTAATGAAAATGTAAAGAAAAAAAGCAAAGCTTAATACAGCTATATAGACCAGTGCTGTAAATTTAATATTAACAATAAAAACAATAGTGGCTGCTATAGTAATTAAATTTAACCAATGGGGATGCCTGATGTAAAGGATTGCCAATAAGAAAAATAAAATGAGAAGAGATGATAGTAATCCGTCAACATAGTAACTAAACATCTGGTATACACTTACGGGATTGAATGCTAAAAGAAAACTAAAAAGAAAACAGGTTCCCCTTTTTTTAAAGAAGGGGTTCAGAACAGATAAAGAAATTAAAAAAACAGAAATAATTAAAAGCAGGTTAAATGCTTTTCCTTGTTCAATATGATTGTTCAGATGATATATCGTAGCTGCAAGAATCCAAGGTCCTTTAGCATAATGATTAATCCATATTGCCCTGTTTACTTTATCTGAAAGAGGATTATCAAGATGAGGGTTCCACCCTTGGTCCAGCTGTATAATGGCTTCCTGCTGGTATGCCTGCCCATCCCAGGACAGATCGTAAAAATGACCGCTTAGAAGTATTGAAGATAGAAAAATAAAAAGAAAAAGTCCAGTTATTATTAATAAATTTCTAACAGGGCTCTTATGATTACTTTTATAGTATTTATAAAATAAAATGATAGTTATTAAAAAAGCTAAAACGATTTGCGCATTGGATATGCTAATATTAAGAAAAAACATGACCGAAGCAATGCTTAGTAACACCCCGGCAAAAACTACTACCATTTTCCCTAAATCTTCTGAGAACTGAATTATGTTCATAAAAAATCCTTCCTTACCTATATACCCAAGTAACTTGCAATCAAATTTAATACAAAGCCTGTAATTGACCCCAGAATTAATCCTCCAAGGACTTCAACTCGTTTATGTCCTTGTTTTTCTCTTAATGACTTTCCCTTGTTAGGCTTTATTATGTAATTATTAATATGTTCTGCATGAACGCCCAATGCTCTTCTTATTCCAGTCGCGTCAATAATTGTAATAACTATGAAAGCAACACCCAAGCCAAAAGCAGGTGTATTAAAGCCGCTTAAGAAGCCAATCATCATAACAGTCGTTGTTACAACCGTTGTGTGAGTACTTGGAAAACCGCCATTTCCTATATGGCGAAACGCTTCTTTTCGAAATTTAGCAAAATTAATAATAAATTTTAGTGTTCCTGAAGCTAACCAGCCTATTATAGGGGCTAACATATAAAGATAACTCATCGGTTTACTTCCCCCTATGATTTGGAAATAAATATAATACCAACTACAATAAACAATAAGCCTATAATTTTAAAAGTATTTAATGTTTCTCCAAAGAGGAAGAAAGAAGCAATAAAAACGATAATATAACCAAAGCTAACCATCGGATAAGCAGTGCTTAACTCAACCTTGCGCAAGACAACAATCCACAGTAAGGCACTAAGCCCATATAAAAATAAACCTGAGAAAACCGGAACAGTTATGTAAGATTTCAATAAACCTGCATTTTCCATTGTTGTGCTCTTTAAGGCACCAAATTTTAATGCTATTTGTCCAAGAGCACCAATGGTCACAGAAATTAATATTAAAATAATATCTTTCATGATTATCCTTTCCTTTAACCTCTATTCAAAAAAGGTTAATATAAAAATTACTAGTATAGCATATAAGGTCACCGTTATTAAAATATGTTTATCCTCTAATAAAACCTTCTCAGGACTTCCGCCTTTTCCTTCCATTTGGATTAAGTAAAGATATCGGAACATTCCGTAAACCACAAGTGGTATTGTCCACATTAAATATAATGTATGACCAGAAGTAAAGGTAAATAACATATAACTTAATAGTGTAGAAGAAGTAACAATAGTACTTAATTGGTCAACTAACTGGGGAGAATAAAATTCCAGGACCTTACGATGAGACCCCTTTTTTTGATTCAACAAAAGAAGTTCATGTCTTCTCTTGTTAACTGCAAGAAATAGAGCAAGCAGTAGAGTGCAAATTAAAAACCATGGGGTAATCTTTACATCAATTATTAGTCCGCCACCAATGGCTCTTAAGACAAACCCGCTTGCAATAATCATAATATCGATAATAACCACATGTTTCAAATGGAGTGAATAAGCTACATTCATAGCAAAATATACTACTAAAACCGTACCAAATAATATATTAAAGTAAAAAGCAAAAAAGAAGGACATTAATAACAACACTAGACCTACTGTTATTGCAAAATAAGGATTGAGCTTTCCAGAAGCCATCGGGCGGTATTTTTTTTCAGGATGAAGGCTGTCAGCATGCCTATCAATAAAGTCATTCAAAATATATACACAGCCAGAAACCAAAGAAAATAATAAAAAGCCAACAATAGCTTTAGCAAATAAGTCTAAACTAGTTATTTTGCTTGAAAATATTAAAGCTGCAAATACCAATAAATTCTTCGTCCATTGTTTAGGGCGAAGCTGACGAAACATTAGCCCTATCGTTGTTTCCCTTCTATTTCGAAAAACGGAAGATTCCAAATTCATAGATTTTCCTCCATGTTAAATAAATTATAAACCTTATAGAGTATATCAAATGTATTTTGTTTTTACTAGTAAGCCTGAAAGGATAATATAGGAAAATAACTTAGCATTATTTAATTTCAGTAAAAAAGAGAAAGTTTTTTCTATTCCAATAAATAAATATAATGTATTCTTTAATAGTGTACTAATTAGACATAAAGAGAGGAAAAACTAAATGGAAAACAGAAATAATATGCTTGATATTCTAAAAGGTGCAGCTATTTTAAACATTATTTTTATACATACGGTTTGGTGGACAGGAACTGAGTATGTTCCTGACATTTTACGAAGCCTTTCTCTTCTTGTAGATGTTCCTTTGTTTTTTTTCTTAAGCGGCTGGGCAACAACCCTGAAACCAAAGATAGTCTACAAACCATTTAAAAGAATAATAAAGTTGTATATTCCATATATAACCATGCTTTTGATATTGATTCTTTCATTATGGGCGGTTTATGGGAGAAGCCCTTCTATCCATGACTTTTCAAAATGGTTCCTATTCCTAAACTATAATTCTTATGAAATCCCCGTTGTAATGGGATCGATGTGGTTTCTAATTGTGTTCTTGTTTATCACACTCTGCACGCCACTTCTTTTGAAAATTTCCCAGAAAAGGGATATGAGTTATATCTTAATATTGTTGCTATCAGGAATTTCGCTTTTATATACCTTTAATAAGGACTTTGCCAATTTCAACCTATATCCTACTGTCAGTTTAAGAGTTTTCCTTTTTTATTTACTTTTTTATTTTATGGGTATTTATTTTTCAAGGTACCAGCTTAGTTTTTCTTCAATGGCCAAATTAGTTCTAGCAATCCTGCTGTTATTGGGATGTATGTCGATTTCAATATATCAATCGACATTCGACTTACAAAATAACAAGTTTCCTCCCTCCAGCTTTTATTTATTGGCCTCTTTGCTTTCAGTAGTCATTTCTTTATATTTAAAGAATTTCGAAGCTGCTGCTACTAATAGGCTTAAAAAGTCATTTTTATTAAAATTTTTAAGATTCAGCGGACAGAATGTTTTTTTTGTGTATCTGTACCAGGGCTTTGGATCATCCGCCATTTCGATTATAGTCCACTATTTTAGAAATCATGGGATGCTAGTACATTGGGTTCCAATTTTAATACTTTGTTTTATTTGCAATATCCTTTTTACTTATTTAATGGTTATTGTGGCAAGATTTATTAATAAAAAAGTATCTTTTATTTATTAATAAAGGCTCTTTTCGTAAACTTTGTTGTTTATAAAAGCAAAAATAGACTCGCTTTCCACTGGCAATTCGCGAGCCTCCTCGGTCGCTAACGACCTGGAGGGTCTCGCCCTGACTTACTTTCCCGCAGGACGTTGAGATTGCATCGGTGAATCGTCACCGCACGAAAAAAATGCGAATGAATTTCCAAGGGAGTCTCGCCTATTTTTACTCACAGTTTCTTCAAATTGCAACAATCTTTTAGAAAACAACCTTAATAAAAAAGCAAAGAAAAGATCTTGATCTTTTCTTTGCTTTTTTGTTTTATAACAGTATAATTTTATCCTTTTATGGCAAAAATAAAAAAAGCATTGATCAATGATCAATGCATAAAAAAATTAGGATCTTCCTAAAAGCTTTCTATATAATTTTGAAAATGTTCTGTGACGTTCGCTCACGATACCTACAAGCTCTGCAATTATATGGAGCATCACAAACAAAACAATTAAGATAATAAACGAAACCCACAATGTGGCAGAGGATAAAACAATCGCCGCAGCACTAAAAAGTATCGCTATGCCATAGATCGTTAGTACAGTATTTCTATGCGACAACCCCAGCTGCATAATACGATGATGCAAGTGGGATTTATCCGGAGCGGATATTGGTTGTTTATTTATAAGCCTTCTAATAATCGCAAAGGCCGTATCAAAAACAGGAACACCTAGGATGATAATTGGAATTATTATACTGAACAATGTAACACTTTTATATAACCCCAGTAAGGAAAGAACGGATATGCAATAGCCCAAAAACAGCGCACCAGTATCTCCCATAAATATTTTTGCAGGGTGGAAATTGTAAAATAGGAACGCCAATGTACTTCCAAGCACGATAAGACAAAGAGTTAAGATCAAGCCTTTACCTGACAAACCAGCCAAAACCGCAATTGCTGCTATGCCTATCGAAGAAACTCCAGCTGCCAATCCATCCAGGCCATCAATTAAGTTAATTGCATTTGTAATACCCACTATCCAAAATACAGTTAATGGATATGAAAGCCATCCAAGCTGAATTTTTTCAGGAACGAATGGGATGGATATAAAATCAATGGTTAAACCAGAAGTTACAATTAATATCGCGATTACAAGCTGGCCTAAAAATTTTACTTTAGCAGATAATTCGAATAGGTCATCCAAAATCCCAATTGCTATTATTAAACAAGCTCCTACACTTATTGTTAAAACTTTTTCATGATTTAGACCAGATGCAAAATATCCAGCAATTACACCGATAAATATGGCTAATCCGCCTAATCGGGGCATTATTTTTTGATGAACTTTTCTGTAGTTAGGTTTATCGGTTGCGCCAATTTTTACTGCGAACTTTATCACAAAGGGCGTAACAATCAAAACCGTAATAAATGCTGTGACAAAGGCAATAATATTTTGCATATCCATAATAATAATATCTCCTTTTTTATGGATTATCGTTATTTTTTAACGATTAACACTTTAATATACCGTTCTTCTGTTGGAAGTTAATCGGAATATTCCACCATAATTTTCCCCGAGACCTGGTTATCAACATTTCTCAACATTATTCAACATTAAATCAAAACCACATTAATTTTAACACTACACAGTTCTTATTACTAGTAAAATATTAAATGGAAAGCTTCCACTTTTGGCTTATAAAGCATATTATACAAATTACCCGCTTCTATGCCGTTTAACCAAAAAAACCTCTAATAAAATTAGAGGGTTTTGGAAAAAGATTCTTATACCGATTTTTTAAAGGCATTATAAGCATAACCCAGAAAGCATAAGGATGCTTTAAATAGCGATAATTTTTCTATATCCCTGTATACCTGCCAATTTCTTTTCGCCGCTTTAAACTTATTGCTTGAAATTGATCCTTCCACTTTCCGGTAATAAGCTAATACTTCATCTAAACCATAAGCAATATGGCCTCTTTTTAAGATGTCCAGCCACAATACAAAATCCTGACGAGTTCTTATGTTAACCATTTCAATCTTTCCGATTTTTTCTTTATCCAGAACTACAGTTAAACAGCCAATGATGGTATTTCTAAGTAATCCCTCATAATCTATACTCTTTGGGACATGTACCTCTTTTCCGGTTCCTGAGCCTTCCTCTGTCATTATTTCATATCCTGTAAAGGAAAACTCCAGGTCTTTTTCCTGCATAAACTCAATCTGTTTGGTCAATTTATCTGGATACCAAAGATCATCACTGTCTAGGAATGCTATATATCTACCAGCAGATTGTTTTATCGCTGTATTTCTTGCAATAGCTGCTCCAGAGTTTTCAGGTAAATGAATAAGTCTTATTCTAGGATCATTTGCAGCATATTTCTCTATAATTTCCACACTATTATCCGGAGACTTATCATTTACTAGGAGCATTTCCCAATTTTGATAAGACTGGGCTTGTACAGATTTTATTGTATCCTCTATAAATTTTTCTGCTTTATACACAGGTGTAATAATAGAAACTAATGGGTGTCTTTCCACAAATAAATCTCCATTCATAACTTATTTGTTAAAAATCCTGTAAAGTTTTAGCCTTTACAGGATTTTTACACTCTCTCTTTGGTGTTATTTAATTGCAAGGGAATTGATCAAGCTTTGAACATCATCTCGCAGATCTTTCCTTGCAAGGGCAAATTCGAGCGTTGCCTCAATAAAGCCAAGTTTATTACCAATATCATATCTTTTCCCATTAAATTCAAATCCATATATATCCTGTTTTTTTAACAGTCTCCTTAGACCGTCAGTAAGCTGAATTTCGTTTCCAGCACCAGGTTCTGTTTTCCCTAGAATATCTAAGATTTCAGGATTTAAAATATATCTTCCCATGATAGCAAAATTGGATGGTGCTTCCTCCATTTTAGGTTTTTCAACTAGATCATTTACCTTAAACAAATGATCTGAACTTGATTTTTCATCAAATGAGATTACACCATAACTAGACAGCATTTCTTTAGCCACTCGCTGAACACCAATAATACTACTGCTAGTTTCCTCAAACCTATTGATCATTTGCTTTAAGCAGGGCTCTTCATTGGATACAACAATGTCATCCCCTAATAGTACAGCAAAGGGATCATTACCAATAAATTTCCTGGCACACCATATAGCATGCCCCAAACCTCGTGGTTCCTTTTGCCTAATATAATGAATATCAGCCAAATTGGATATACGCTGCATTTCCTCTAGTAAATCATATTTTCCCTTATTTTCTAATGTCTCTTCCAGTTCATATGCACGGTCAAAATGATCCTCTATAGCCCTTTTTCCTCTTCCAGTAACAATCAGGATATCCTCGATACCCGATGCTACTGCTTCTTCAATAATATATTGAATAGTAGGACGGTCGACAATCGGAAGCATCTCTTTAGGCTGTGCCTTAGTTGCCGGCAAAAAGCGAGTTCCAAGTCCTGCTGCCGGAATAATAGCCTTTTTTACCTTCATATATTACACCCTCTTCCCTTTAGTTAACCCTTTTATAGGCAATTAATTCTTTAATAGCCAACAAGTAAAATTTTATAGGGCTGTCTAAATTTGAATACTTCTTTAAAAACAGTGCAGATAACATAATAAAGCCTGTCCATGTACCAAAGATTTGTTTAAATAAGGGTCCCTTACTTTTAAAAGCATTTAAATTTAAACGTGACTTTTGGGATGGCTTTGCGTGATAAACAATGATTTCATTAATATAAGAAAGTCGAAATCCTTTCTGATATAAACCCGTTAACATAATATTTTCCTCACCACTGGGATATTTTGCACCCAATCCAAAATCTTCATTGAATAATAAATCATCTTTATTAATTTGCTTTAATCGGATAAAAATTTCAATCGAGGATCTCTGTAATACTTGTCTAATTGTTAACTTATTAATGGTTCCTGCCGGGTAGTTCTTATAAAACTCCTCTTTTTCAGGATCATATATTTGGAAACAGATTACATCTGACTCAATATGAGTCTCAAGGTTATTCTTTGCCTTTTCAAATGCTTCAGGCGGATACCAGCAATCATCATCTGAGAATGTAACAATATTCCCACTGACATGGGCCAAGGCTTGATTCCTTGCAAGGGACAAGCCCTTACTTTTTAGAATAACATGCTTTATTTTTATGGTGTCGCTAAATACCTTTATAATATCGGAAACTGCCTCATGATTATCCTGTGACACGATTATAATTTCAAAATTATTATAGGTTTGCTCCTTTAAGCTCCCTAATAACCTAAAGAGCTCAGCTTTTCTTGTGCCAAGGGTAGGTATAACAATACTAAACAACAAATAAACTTCACCCTTTCATAAACAGGTTTGATCCCCATTGATGAATTATAACAAAAACGGTAACTTATTTAAAATTTGAGGGGGGCTTTGTAAATAAAGCGAGGCATTTAATTTTTCTTTCTGCTTTTTGAGATAATAGGAAACAATAAGAAAATGTAACAATAAGGTTTTTAAATGCCATTAGGGTTTACGTTCACGCTAGTATGAGGTATTCTTTTATGTGTTCTTATTAACGTTGGATAAGTAGGTGTACAATTTTGAAAAAAAACAGCATTGCAAGTAATGCAGTTTATTTATTTTTTGGTAATGTCCTTGTTAGATTTCTAAGTGCCGCTTCAACTATTCTGGTTGCAAGGCATCTCGGAGCAGAGGATTATGGAATCCTAAGTATTGCCTTAGCATTTGCTTCTGTTGCCGGTTATTTTACGGATATGGGTTTAACGCACACACTTATAAGAGAGGGAACCAAAGAGAACGCATCTATCCCCGTCCTTATGAGCAGTTTCTTTAAAGCTAGAATTGTTTTTTCTATTTTAACCATTATTATTTCGCTTATTATTGTCGAAATAATGTACGATGACAAATATATAGTTCGCATTCATTATCTTGTTTTAATCCCAAGCATTATTGGTTCTGCATTACAATTAATGGGGGCTGCTTATTATCAACTAGTGGAGAAAATGCACTTAACCGCTCTAATAAGAACGATAGCCAGTGTTACAACTGCAGCGGCTCTTATTTTGGGGATGCTATTCAGATGGCCTTTAATATATATAGCACCTATCTACGGCCTTGCAAGTGTAATAGCAGGCGTTATTTCATTACTCGTAGTAATTAAGCATGTAAATATATTTAAAGGCTGGGATAAAGGCATATTGGATGATATATGGAGCTTTACCATGACAGGACTGACAATCCTTCTTCTCCCACAAATTGGTCCTATCATTATTGAAAAGGCCTCTACATTAAAAGAAGCCGGTCTTTTTTCAGCTGCTTACAGAATTCCGTCTCTTCTATATCAGATTCCAGGAGTAGTAGCAGCCGCATTTTATCCAGTATTATTTCGGATGGGCAACAATAATGAGCTTGAAGGTCATTTGAAGTTAAATATTAAAGAATTAAAGGTAATGAGCTTTCTCGGTGTTTCAATGGCTCTTCCATTCTTATTTTATAGTCCTTGGTGGATTCACTTTTTATTTGGGGACAAATGGGGAAAAGCTTCCTTCTCACTTTCTTTACTAGCAATAATGATTATTATTCAATCCTTTAACTACCCAATGGCTGACGCCCTAACTACAACCGGAAAACAGCGGATAAGAATGTTTATTCAAACCGGAACACTTATTATAGGGATGACATTATATTATTTCTTCAGTTCCTCTCTGGGAAGTACAGGGGGAGCAATTGCAGCGTTATCCAGCGAAGCAATAATGTTCGTCGGTTTTACTCTTTTCCACGGAAATGCACTTAAACTAATATTTAATGGCGGGGGAAGAATATTACTCGCTTTAGGATTAATTACTGGTGCCTACTATCTAGTAGGAAACTTGGTAAATCCTTTTATCTCCAGTATTCTAATTGATATTCTTTTTATCGGACTAACTCTATTAATAGACCCTGAACTTAAAAATGAAGTTTCTAAACGACTATTATCCCGTTTTAAGTCCAGAGCAAAGGCTTAATAATAAAAAAAGGTTAACCTGAATCAGGTTAACCTTTTTTATTTGTTATAACTGCCTCTTGAATGTTTCCAATCTTTTCTTTTAACTGTAAATGGTAATCACCATAATTTGCATTTAAAGAAGGTTTTTTGGGAAAGCGAGAATCTTTAAGATCTTCTGTGTGAATGCTCACTGGAAGAATTAACTCAATCAGTTTATTGTCCTTATCGAATCCCATATAGACATCAAAACGCCTGTAGAAATAGTATGAATCCACCTTACCTACTCCATCAAATATATAATTTGGCTGGCCGAATTTATAAATAAAATCGTTTTTGTCCATTCCTATAGGGGCAGGTACATCCTGAATCATTCCTACATTAACATAGTCCAGGAAATGTTTTGATAATATCTTTTTATTATTATTTTTATAATTAATTTTAAAAGTTAAGGTATTGGAATCACTAACGAATTTATCATCTGACTTCTGTACGTCATTTTTATCTATTTGTTTATTAGTTATCATTTGTTCATATGGCACATCCGAATTTCCGATAAAAATTTTATCCACAAGGTTGTTTTTAAGTTCAAATATTACTTTTTGGCTGCCAGTTTTGAAAAAAACATATGATAAACCATTTTCCTTATTTTGATATTCATAAAGGTCATAAAGCTTTAACTTTTTTACTACTTCTTCCTTTGGCATCCCAATGGCGACTTTCTTTCTTATCCGGAATTTAGTATTTTCCGTAGAAATAAATTTGGAAATTTGATATTCAGTATAAACATTTAGTTTTTCTTTAGGAAACTCATAAAGCGGATTATCTTTTTCTATTGGACCTTTAATTTGATTTTCGATATTATGAATATTTTCCCCTACACCAAATCCAAATAACTTCATTTCATTACCAATGGATTGATAATCACTGCTTTGTACTTCTTTTGTTTTTAGTTTAAGAGCACAACCAGATAAAAAAATGGAAAAACAGGTTAATATCAAAATTAACATCATTTTTGTTGACTTCAAATTTTCTCACTCCATCTTAAAACTGTTTTTCACTTTCCCTTTCTTCTTTACCTTCCCCGACCTTTATTAATAAAAAGATAATGAGAAAAACAGCCCAAAATCTAGGTGTTACAAAATCGGCCCGGTACATGGAGGTGGTAAGTAAATGTACATACTCGATTAGAGCGATAAAGTAATAGATATTTTTTGTTCCCTTTTTTAACAACACCATCAATATCTTTCCAAGAGCGAAAAGAATAATCAATACTCCAATTATCCCCGTTTCAAAAAGCAAATCAATGTACATGTTGTTTGAAGAAGTAGCAAGACTGACTTTATTTGGCAGAATTTTGGTGAAATGTAAAAACTCGAATGAACCTGGTCCATATCCAAACAAAGCAGAGATAATTGAATGGTCAAATAACCAATAGAAAGGCATGATATACATGTAAATTCTGCTGGAAGACTGAGGGTTAAAAAGGGTATCCATTCGGCCAAGAATAGGGCTGAAAAACTTCATAAACAAGCCAGGCTTAAGGACTATAGCTCCTAAAAGAACAACACATCCTACAATAATCACCATCCAAAGATATTTTCTAGAAACCTTTGGGTGGAAAAGTAGATAGACCATGGTAAAACCTAAAACAATAACAAGATTGAAATATCCACTAACAGAAAAAGAAAATATAAGCACAAATAATGCAGGGATAACAATAAATAACACATACATCCATTTTTTCTTAAAAGTAAGATAACCGATAATAACCATATCAATAAGTATAGGACCAAGGTAGCTCGGCTCATCGGCAAAAGACGTCAGGCGAAAATTGAAAAAGCTAGTCCCAGTTAAACTATGGATGTAGGAGCGTGTTTTTAAATCTAGAAAAGGGATATCCATAAAGAAATACAAAAGCTGCCAAATCCCTACTGCAACCAGCAAATAAACCGAGAGAGGATAAATTCTGATTAACTTAAGAATACCCTGTACGCGTAAAGAGGAGAACATTTTATATCCAAAATAAAGGAGCCCTAAAAACGCTAAATAATATAATATCCTGGTAAGCATAGATCCTTTTAAGTATGTAATATATTCGGTACTACTAATAACAGTGGCTGTATACAAAGCAGAAAAAACAGACAGAATGACAGACGCAAAAAAAAGCAAAATGAAGGTTTTTATTAAATTATTTGCCCTGGTTTTGCTTAACTGTGTATTTGACATAACAAGAAAATAGAAAGCCAATAAAGCACTGACCCCGAATGTTAATAGAGCAGGAGTTGGAACAGGCAGCCAGTGGATATATTGATAGGAGGTTGATAATTGAATTAGTGCCAGATAGGCTCCAAAAATGACAAATAAACTCGTCCTATAATAAGGCTCTAAGCGGTTGAAACTATTGCGAATTCCCATATTAAAGCTCCTTTATAACGTTTTTCATTTGCGTATATAGTTAACCTTTTTTAAGTAATATATTTTGTCTTTAAGACCCCACTGAGTCATGTACATTAAATGCTGGTCCCCATTAAATCGATAAAACTTTTTATCTGATTCTACATAGGATGACCTTTCATTGGAAGAAAGTATTTTCCTTAGTGAAATAAAATCTTTATATTTTACTTCATTATTTTTGGAAAGTATCTTTTGGAATTCTTCCCAGCTCATTTTAGAAATATTATTGCGCAAATACTGATCAGCCTCAATCAGATTTCTAGATTTTAATGGCTGCTGTCCGCAAGCATTTAAGAGTAAAACGGAAACTAGAAGTAAAAGTAAAACCAATTTATTTTTCATTTTTTCATACTCCTTAAGATTAAGAAATAAAACGTTGGAAGTAATCCAAGTATTTTATTTAGTGAAAATAACTTACCCTTTATAATTTAAACACCTAAATTAAAGATTAACAAATTTTTTATAATATCTCCACCGAAAAAAATTCTTTTCATTTTTGTTTAACTTTTGTTTTCTGGGGTATATAAAAGAAGTCGTGTTATATGAGGTGGCTTTTATCTTGGTAGAAAAAAAGAGACTGCCAACAATATTGGCAGTCAAGAATCTAGGAATCTAGTTTATATAATTATAGAATTCTGCAGCATTCTGGCTTATTTTTGAAGCCCATGCTTCATCTGTAGAATATTGGTGATAACCGTTATTATATCTCATGTTATCCAGAGTCATCTGTGGATAAGAATTTGTATAGTATTGATCCCTAACTACATAATTTTTACTTATCCAGATTGCGCCTGCAACAATTCCTCCCTGAGGAGTGTCATAAGTATAAGCACCTTCACCCGGATTGGTATCAATTGCACCAATACCATAGAAATTATATTTTGTTTTTACAATTAAAGATTTTCCCCATCCTGTTTCCAAACCAGCATGAGACAATAGATAAACAGCATTTAATCCACTTTTTGCCTGGGCTTCAAGGAAATATGCCCCCATGCCTGTCATAGCAGTTTGCTGCCCACCAGTTTTATAATCAACAAATTTATTAATCTGGTCTGCTGTTACGCTTGACAGAGTGTTTAATGGAGTAAATATAGATATTTGATTAGTAACTTTCCCTTGTTTATCAAAATCAAAATCTATGAGATTGAATCCAGACTGGTCATAGTTAAGCGCTCCCCAAATCCAGCCTTTTTGGCCTGATTCAGTTTGTATTTGATACCATTCTGTATAGCTTGAGTCGGATGTCTTTTTATAATCCAGTACAATAACCTTGGAACCTTTATCTATGAAGCCTAAATCCTGATAGCTTGTTCCAGGTCCAGCTCTAAATGTTCTTCCGTCTTTAACGAGCCAACGATCTACCGTTATACTGCTATCCAAATAAGCTTTATGAACCCAGCCTATTTTTCCATCCAGGGTTTGAATTTTGACAGCATAATTATTCTCTTCCAGCTTGTAAACAATATCTCCATAAGATAATTCCATATACCGAGTATAACTTGAATTATAGTAAGTAAGATGAAGTGTATAGTTGCTAAGTTCGTCATAGCTTCTATATACTGGAAGTTTAATAGCTGTGACCACCTGCGCAGTCAGCGGAAGTGGTTTAAATTCAAATTCAAGATTGCTGGTAGACGTATCCTCTCTGTATTGAACCTCAATCCAGTGGATATCTTTTTCTGATGAATTTGCAGTATTTCGATCTGAAACATTAAAGCTTATCGTATTATCTGAATATGCCCCTGTTGTCCAGCGATCCACTACTAACTCCCCATCAATATAAACCCTTAATCCATCATCAGCTTTTGTTCTTAAAATATATTCTCCTGCCTTAAGCCTTTTTGCTGTTGAATATCGGGCAGAAAAATTATCAGCTGGGATTAATGAAGATGGCGAGCCAAGTTGATTGTCTTCCTTTAGTAAATAAGGATCAGTGCCTGGATTAATAATCTTCGCTGCTGTAGGCAAGCCCTTTAAATCTTTATTTGTATAGTAGTAAGCAAGCCAATTACCAAACGGCACAACATCTGAAAAAATTCCCGCGTCGTTTTGACTGTCGTAATAGGAAGTATTTACGGTATGGCTGCCTGCTGTAACACCCAGCCAAAGAGCACGGTCAAAGGTACCGTTGGCAGCAGTCCACCGATTAATCAATTCATTCCCATCAGCTTGTACTTTTACACCATCATCAGCATGAGTCTGTATAAAATAATCGCCTGCAGCAAAGTATTTTGTCTGTTCAAACAATGCTTGGAAATTATCTGCTGGTATGTTCGAACCTGGGCTCTTAGCTCCCCAATTGTAATGGACATCTCCATTAAATTGGTAAAAGATTCGATTACTGCTGATTTTTTGGTATTTTAATTGCAAATAAGCAGTACTTGTATATTCCTGATATTCGACAACAATATCGTGATATCCGCTGCTTAAATAGATATCATTTTTATTCAGACCACCCGAGTCAATGATCTTCTGTCCATCTACCCAAACCTTAGCATTGTCATCTGAGTTTGTTTGAAAAACATAAGTCCCTGCATCAAAATAAGGTTTCTTTTTGAACCTGGCAGAGAAATTATCAGCCGGTATAGAAGAATTTGGCGAACCTGTTCCCCAATTAAAATTAAGGTCGGTAATTTTGTTTACTGAATTGCTTCCACCGATAATTACTGCCTGGCCTTGAAAATCTTTATTTGAATAAATTTCTCCTAGCCAAGAGTCGCTGCTAACAGAAGTCTCATATGGTTCAAGGAACAAATTCACATAACTGCTCCATGTATCATCGCGGTACTGAACTTCAATCCAGTGAACATCTTTTTCATTCGCCTGAGAAACTACTCGATCTGAAATAGGAATTTCCATAGCCTCTTCGTTGTAAGCCCCTTTAGCCCATCTGTCGAGTACCAGTTTCCCATCAATATATACACGGATTCCATCGTCTGCTTTTGTGCGCAGGATATACTTTCCTGCAGGTATTTTTTTTGCAGTAGTATATCTCGCGGTAAAATGATCAGAAGGTACGCCACTGGAAGGGCTGCCTAAAGCATTATCTTCCTTGAGTCCAAAGCCTGTAGGAGGAATAACCTTTGCACTAACAGGAAATCCACTCATTGTTGGATTTGGATAATAGTAAGCAAGCCAGGAATCAAATGGTACAATGTCCGAATAGATTCCAGCACCTTTTACATACTCCATATAATTGGTTTTAACGGTATGTGAACCTGCTGCTGCATTCAGCCACAAAGCCTGATCCACTCGGCCTGTTGCCGGTGTCCATCGATCAATTAATCTCTTTCCATCAATATCTAAAGTAACACCGTCATCAGCGAGGGTTTGGATAAAATAGTTACCGCTATTAAAAACTTTGGACTGATTAAAAGCAGCAGTAAAATAATCCTTTAGACCAGTAGGGCCACTCTCACCCCAATTATAATGTACAGTCCCACCAGAAATATTAATGTTACTGAAAGGAGTATAAGATAAAGATATACGGGCTGGTCCTGCATACTCATAATACTCAACCTTAATGGTATGGGTTCCAGTCTTTAAAGGAACAATTGCAGTTCTGGCTGACACTCCGTCCCTCCAGCCATCAATTACCTTTTGACCGTCTACCCATACTCTTACACCATCATCTGAGAGGGATTTGAATAAGTAGGTGCCATCATTTAAAGAAACTGTTCTTGTAAATCGAGCTGAAAAATTATCAGCAGGAATATAAGGATTTGGCGCGTTTCTATCCCAGTTAAAATTCAAATTAGAAATCTTATTATAAGAATTCTTTCCGCCAACTACAATCGGTGTACCTTGAAGATTTTTGTTAGGGAAGTATTCTGCCATCCAGTTATCACCAAAGGATGAGCTATAAGGCTCCAGAGAAAAATCTATGTAGCTGCTAGAAGTATCCTCGCGATAATAAATCTCTACCCAGTGAATATCTTTTTCATTTGGATTAGAAACCGCTCTATCACTAATTGGGATAATAGCAGCTTGTTCCTTGTATGCCCCTTGTTTCCAGCGGTCTAATACTAGTTTTCCATCTACATATATCTTAATGCCATCATCAGTCTTAGTCCTCAAAACATAATTGCCAGCTGGCAGCCTTTTTGCCGAGTTATACCTTGCTGAAAAATGGTCATTAGGAATCCCGCTCGCAGGACTGCCATAGCCATTATTTTCATAAAGCTTCTTCAAGGTTCCTGTCGGATTGATTACTTTCCCTCTTGTTGGCATGCCCCTTAATCCGTCATTTGGATAATAATAGGCCACCCAGGAATCCAGTTTGGCTACATCCGAGAAAATGGATGCATTATTTAAATACTCAACATAATCGGTTTTGATATTATGCTGTCCATCTGGAACTCCCAGCCATAAGGCACGGTCAATACTTCCGTTGGAAGAACCCAAACGGTCAATTATCCTTTTTCCGTCCGCCTCAACCCTGACTCCGTCATCTGCCCACGACTGGACAAAATAGTCACCCTTACTTAGAGTTTTTGTTTGGTTAAAAGTAGCCGTGAAGTTATCCTTTAGTCCGGAAGGCCCCCCCATTCCCCAGTTATAATGAACTTCTCCGCCCTCTTGGGTGTAATGAGAAGATTGAACTGCGGCTTGTGGTGTTCCATTAAAAACTAACATAGACAGAATTCCTGCTCCAACGCCGACTCCACGTATTAAGTTTTTAAACAATCCTTCATTTCAACTCCTTTATTCTCGTTGTTTTTTATTTCTAGTAAAATATCCTTCTAGCATTTTACCTATTTTATAATATCATATATTTCGACAATTATTACCCACTTTAGACAATTCCATTCTTTTTTACCAGAAAACTGGAGAATAGATTGTTGAAAATAGGTTTAAAATCACACATTCTTTCAATATTTTTTATTTTAATGGCTCTGTCAACTTTTACATCTGTTTCAAAAAAAGAGAGGGAATCCACTCCCTTTCCTCGGATGCCCTGCCAAGCTTCCTCGCTAGTGCCTCGCTGGGGGTCTTCCCAGCCCTTTTTTCCTCCGGTGTGTCACGGAGAATTCCCCTAATAAAATCATCGATTAAAATGACCAATAAAAAAACTGCTAAAAATTTTTTAGCAGTTTTCAGTAATTAAATTTTGAATTGAGAGTCCCGATTATATCTTTTAAAAAGATTACTGTCGTTAGAACACAGCTTATTCAATTATTCAGCCTAAACTTTCTTTTTGGATTATCTCAAGAATCTTTTTAGCCCGAATAACAAATGTATGGTTCCTCAAAATATTATTGTACCCATTCTCTGCAATCTTTTCTCTTTCTTCAGTTTTGCTTAAGTAATACTCGACTTTGCGAATTAATTCATCTTCACTGTTGTAACTTCCAAGCAATTCCCCGTCCTGAAAGTGTTCTTTTACATATGGTATTTCATCTACCAACTGAAAAGACTTCGCTGCAAGGATTTCAAACACTCTGGGATTACAGCCGCTCTGAGATTGTGAATGATGAATATTCAAAGCAATTTTGGAACGAGAATAAAGTTCGTTAAGTTCCTTTGGCGAAACAAATTGATTAGTATAGTACCTCTTTAAATTGGTAAATTTGTATTCGATAATGGATTTTGGATTTTTTAGTGAAGTGTATTTCCCGTATATCTTGATATTCAAGTCTGGATATTTTTTAATTAACCTTTCGAATAAAGCTTTTCTATTTGGATATAGTTTGCCAACAAAAAGTAAATCTATATCCTTTACTTTGCTAGTGTTAGCAATTGGATAATAGTTGTTAGTGTCAGCTGCCATTGGTAGGAAATAAGCAGGAATATTTTCGCTTTCCAGCTTTTTAACATCGGTTTCTTCAAACATAAATCTGTAATTGAATTCTTTTATCATCTTATATGTTTCTTTAAAGCGATAAACCGAATCCATCATCCATAAAACACTTTTGGCTTCCTTATTAACAGCCTTCAGGGTTTCTTCATCTAGATAACTGCCTTTTATAAAAAGAACTATCGATGGTTTATAACTTTTCATTTCGGCTAATATGGAATTATTAATGTTTCGCTTGTATTTTTCGGTAAAATGGTTAACCTTCAGTCTCGGCATAATACTGTATGATAAAAAATTTTTTATATTTTTAGGGAATGCGTCATAGTAATCAATTATTTTAGTTTCCCAACCTAACTCTTTAAACGCAAAGGCAACACTCTCATTGTAGCCAAAATAATTTGGGCCCACGATCAAGATTCTTTTTTCCATAATCAATCTCCTCTGTTACGTTTGAAAGTATTATTATTTTCTTCAATTTTAAAAAAATCATCCGAAGTTTTCCGCATAATATCTATTTAATTAAATTACTTAATGATATTAAATCTCTTATGTAAAAACAATACACACAAAAAATACTAGCAATAAAAGAATGGATTGTCTACTTAGGTATAATCTCAATCCCTTGGTGATTTTCCTACCTCTTGCAGTCAATCCACCATTTATATCAACTATAAATCCTTTACTAACAAAGTTGGAATCCAACGATTCTACTTATACTAAAAGCTATTTAAATTGCAAAAAAGTATAATATTCCCATTCCTTCTCACTTAATTTTCCCAGTCTTAATCCGATAATAGATTTAAGAAGTAATTATAAAAAACTACAATCTATTAAACGTTTAAATAGAGAAGGAGTGGAATTTTTGAAAAACCTAGGGAAGGCAATTATTCTTACAACAGGTTTACTTTTGGCAGGGGAGTCTTTGGTCCCCTCTTCGCAAATGTCAGGGGCAGAAGCAGCAAGTATTATCAAATTAAACAATGTTTCTTTTCAAACATTGTCCAATTTAAATATGCGAGTTGGAGTGGGTACGAACTTTAAATTAGTAGTCCAAATTCCCAAAGGAAAAAGCGTGACTGCAACAGAAAAAGTGGGGAATTGGTATAAAGTCTCCTATAAATATATATCCAACGGCAAAAGTTTAGTGAAAACAGGCTGGGTATTGGGATCCTATTTAAAAGAGAATAAACCGGCAACTATCAAGTTCACAAAAACAGCCTATCAAACAACTGCCAACTTAGCTCTGCGCACTGGAGCAGGCACTTCCTATCAAACTATTACAACGATTCCAAAAGGAAAAAATATCTACTCTTCAGAGAAGTTAGGCATCTGGTATAAGGTTTCTTATTCCTACTCCTTAAAAGGTAAAAGTGTCACTGTAACAGGCTGGGTAAGCTCTGCCTTTTTAAAAGAGTATTACAGCTATACAAACACGGGATTGAATATTTTTGTAAAAAAGTCCGCAAACCTTTATCCCTCGCCTGATACGAAGATTAAGGCAATTCAAAATATCAGCAGCAATAACGGGTTTTATAGCAATCAGAAGATAACAAACAGTATTGGGCAAATTTGGTACCTCGTAGGTCTTAACGGTAAAAATCTTTATATTAATAGCAATGATATTTACCAGTCTTCCTTTAAATCTTCCGCCTCTACTAAATATAAAACAAATAAAGATACTTATCTGTATGCTTCTTTTGGAACAGTTTATCCAAAACTAATTAAGATTCCAAAAGATTCGATACTATCTTCAGGATTGAGTATTGATAACTGGTATAAGACTAGCTGGAATGGAAAAACAGGATTTGTTTTTAGTGGAGATTTGAACAAATATACAGTTGAACAAACTCAATTAACTGAAACAGCAATTAGCGGAAAGACGTTTGTGACTCTATCGGATATAGCACTCACTAAAACTGCAGATTCTAGCTCCGATCAAATTTCGAAGATTCCTATTGGAAAGTTTTTATTCCCATTAGCTAAGGTTTCAAATGGCTATTATAAGGTAATCTATGCTGAAAAAACCGGATATGTTGCTCCTGACTATTTCAAAGAGGTTGTAACGGGAGACCCAATGAACCGATATGGCTATCAATTTGTTGATTTAAGAAAGGCTTCAAATGTAACAGCTGACCAAATAAACAATTATATAAATAAGTATTCAATCAAGACAGGAAAGACCAGTGTTTTAAAGGGGAAAGGAAATGCGTTTATTGCAGCAGGAAAACAGTATGGTGTAAACGCATTGTACCTGGCTGCGCACGCCATTCATGAAAGCCAGTATGGTACTTCGGTCCTCTCACTGGGAAAAAATAATTTGTTCGGCTTTGGTGCCTTCGATGACACCCCATTTATTGCAGCCTATAAATTTAATTCAGTCGAACAATGCATTAATTATATCGCACAAGAGGTTAAGGCAACCTACTTAAATCCAGAGAGTTGGAAATACAATAATCCTTATCTAGGCTTTAGTACACGAACCGCAGATACGTATACAAAAGTGGATTTAAATAGTACTGGCATGAATTTTTATTATGCTACAGACCCTCTTTGGGGAAAAACGATCGCTAAACATATGGAAGGTATTTTAAGCTATAACCCAACGGAGTATAGTAATGCTCCTGTTGACACAAGAAATTTCACCAGTCCTTCAAAGCCAACAGGTGTTGACACATTCCCACCTGGCATACTAGCTGTAACAAATTCTGATTTAGTTTGGGAAGCAGCAAAAGGAAGCACAATAAATTCGAAAAGCAGTTCACCGTCTATAATTAAAAAGGGTACTGCTATAACATTACTTGAGAAACACACTGATTTCTGGGTAAAATTCAGAGTTAACGGCAAAGATTACTGGACAAGGGGTATAAACTTTAACAATTATAAAGATTATATTTCTGTAAAAAACCTGGCCCGAACTTTAGATGCAGTTAATTTACGGCCAGAGCCATCCCTCAAAAATCAAGCTATCGTTACTCTAGCAATGAATCAATATATAGAGCTTTTACTTGATAAAAGTGGTAATCCTATAACGAAATGGGTCGGTACAAGGCTCTGGTATAATGTGAAGGCAAATGATAAACGGGGCTGGGTACATTCAGCCTATCTAGTTCAGGAACTAAAGTAAATTAAAAAGCTGGTTAATGGCTCCCTTCAGACCATTTAACCAGCTTTTTTCACTTATATAACTAAAGTTTATATTGTTTATCAAAATAGTTTTGATAATTTCCACTTATAATGGTTTCCCACCATTCTTTATTATCAAGATACCATTGAATGGTTTGGGCAATTCCTGTTTCAAAGTTATAAGTCGGTTTCCAGCCTAATTTCTCTAATTTTGTTGGATCGATTGCATAACGCTTATCATGACCTAGACGATCCGTTACAAACTCTATTAAATCCTCAGACTTACCAAGAGTATTAATAATGGTTTTTACTACTTCCAAGTTCGTACGCTCATTATGCCCACCTACATTATATACTTCGCCATTTGCACCTTCATGCATGACTAAGTCAATGGCTGCACAATGATCAAGGACATGAAGCCAGTCACGAATATTTTCTCCACTTCCATAAACCGGTACTTTCTGGTCATTCAAGACCCTGGAAATAGTTAAAGGTATCAATTTTTCAGGGAAATGATAAGGACCGTAATTGTTTGAACATCTTGTGATATTCATTGGCAGGCCGTAGGTCTCATGGTAGGCACGCACAAGTAAGTCAGAAGAAGCTTTACTTGCACTATATGGGCTGTTAGGCTGCAAAGGAGTCTCTTCAGTAAAAAATGTCGATGGATCAAAGTCAAGTTCTCCATACACTTCATCAGTGGAAACATGAACAAATTTTGATACACCAAATTGCTTAGCAGCATCCAGCAACACCTGTGTACCCAATACATTTGTACGGATAAAAACCTCTGGCTCAGTTATAGACCGGTCAACATGGCTTTCTGCAGCAAAATGGGCAACATAGTCAAACTTTTCTTTTTCAAAAAGACCCATGATGGACTCACGATCAGCAATATCTGCTCTTACAAATCTATAGTTTTCCTTACCTTCAATTTGCTTGTGTTTTGTTAAGTCTCCAGCATATGTTAATAGATCTAAATTTACAATTTCATATTCAGGATATTTATTAACCATGTACTGTACAAAGTTCCCGCCGATAAAGCCTGCACCGCCGGTCACTAAAACTTTTTTCTTCATTTAATTATTTCACCTCTTGTTTTATCTCGCCCAAATACCGAGCAAGTGCATCCTGCCAGTCAGGCAGTCTTTCAAAACCATTTTCTTCAAGCTTGTCTTTAGACATTCTGGAGTTCAAAGGACGGACTGCACGAGTAGGATATTCTTCGGTTGTTATGCCATTAACAGTAACATTTTTTTCAGCCTTCCTGAAGATTTCCGCAGCAAATTCAGCCCAGCTGCAAAATCCTTCATTGGAAGCATGATATATTCCATATTTATCTGTTTGGATCATGTTGATTAATAGTTTCGATAAGTCTGCTGTATAGGTTGGTGATCCAAATTGATCATTAACCACATTAAGAGTATCTCTGGTTTCAGCAAGCCTCAGCATGGTTTTAATAAAATTATTGCCGTTTATTCCAAAGACCCAAGAAATACGTACAATAAACCAATTGTCGAGTACAGCTTGTACCGCTTTTTCACCTTCATACTTGGTCAGTCCATAATATCCTACCGGGTTGGGCGGATCACTTTCCAAAAATGGATCAGTTCCTTCACCACTAAAGACGTAATCTGTGCTGATATAGAGAAACTTGGCGCCAATTTCCCTTGCTGCCTCTGCCAGATACCTAGTTCCTTCAACATTAACCTGCCAGCACTTTTCCCTGTCATCCTCCGCCTTATCAACAGCTGTATAAGCCGCACAATGAATGATAGCGTCAGGCTTTAAGTCTCTTACAAACTGATGAACAGATTGTTCCTCCGTGATGTCAAGATCTTTACTTGTTGTGCCAACCATGTTTAATCCATGCTTTAAGCCTTCACGAACGACATCATATCCTAATTGACCATTATAGCCTGTAACTAAAATTTTCATGCCCGGTCACCAAACTCAAAATGGTTCTCTGCTTCCTCCAAAAGAGGCGCTTTTTCATCTTTTGCAGACAGGACGGGATTAATATCCATCGGCCACTCAATTCCAATGGAAGGATCGTTCCAAATAATTCCCCTGTCACATTCGGGAGCATAAAACTCATCCACTTTATACTGCACTTCCACATCTTCAGTTATTGTCATAAATCCGTGTGCAAAGCCTTTTGGAATGAGTAATTGTTTTTTATTTTCGGCACTTAATTCTATTCCGAACCATTGTCCGAAAGTGGGGCTTCCTTTACGTATATCTACTGCCACATCATAGATGGAGCCCCTTGTGCACCTAACAAGCTTCGTCTGTGCCTTAGGATTCAATTGATAATGAAGTCCGCGCAGTGTTCCCTTAGAAGCAGAGAAAGACTGATTGTCCTGAACAAACTTTAAATTCAGTCCGTTTTGTTCAAAAGCCGTCTGACTAAAAGTTTCCATAAACCAGCCTCTATGGTCACCAAACACCTGTGGTTCAACTATAAAAAGATCTTCAATATTTGTTTTAGTAATTTTCATTTTAATATCCCCTCGTCTAGTTAGTAACGGATATCTCCTTTTGCGACCTTCATTAAGTATTGGCCATATGAATTCTTGCTTAGCCTTTCTCCGCTTTCAAACAATTGCTCCCTGCTAATCCAGCCATTAATAAAGGCAATCTCTTCAGGAGCTGCAATCTTGACACCCTGATGCCCTTCAACCGTGCGAACAAAGTTGGAGGCCTCAAACAAGCTCTCATGTGTTCCTGTATCAAGCCAAGTATATCCGCGGCCTAATAATTCAACTTCCAGTTCGCCCATTTTTAAATAAGCCTCATTAACAGACGTAATTTCAAGCTCACCACGGGCAGAAGGTTTTACATTCTTCGCAATATCAACAACCCGATTATCATAAAAGTACAACCCTGTAATGGCGTAATTAGATTTTGGAACCTCTGGTTTTTCCTCAACACTGATTACTTTTCCGTTAGAATCAAACTCAACGACTCCAAAGCGCTCAGGATCCTGAACATGATACCCAAAAACGGTTGCTCCCTGCTCTTTTTGAGCAGCACGCTGCAGCATTTTACGCAGACCGCTTCCATAATAGATATTATCCCCAAGGATCATGGCGACAGAATCATCACCAATGAATTCTTCTCCCAAAATAAAGGCCTGAGCTAAACCATCAGGACTTGGCTGTACTTTATAACTCAAGTTGAGGCCAAATTGGGAGCCATCCTTTAACAAACTCTCAAAGCGTGGAGTATCTTCAGGAGTTGAAATAATTAAAATATCTCTTATTCCTGCTAGCATTAATGCGGAGAGCGGATAATAAATCATCGGTTTATCATAAATAGGCAAAAGCTGTTTACTAGTAACCATTGTTAAAGGATATAAGCGGGTTCCGCTTCCACCAGCCAAAATTATACCTTTCATTTATATCACCTCTAATATTTTTCATAAATTTAAGACGCCTAAATGTAATCACTCATCTCTTAGAGTATAATAAATTCCTGCAAAAATAAACTAAATGCAAAGAATCACATTCTCAGCTTCCAAAAATGGATAATTTAATTCTATTACAAGTTTTTTGTCCAATAGTCGTTTTTTTAATTACTATTTATACTCCTTAATTAATTTTTATCCTTAAAAGCACAAATAAAACCCGATGCGTGCATCGGGTTTTAAAATAGTTGGGGCTTATTAGTATCCATCTGGATTGTTTTTTTGCCATCTCCAGGAGTCCTCACACATTTCCTCAAGACTTTTTTCAGCTGTCCACCCAAGTTCCTTTTTAGCTTTCCCAGGATCTGCATAGCTAACAGCGATATCGCCTGGCCTGCGTTCTGTAACTCTATAAGGAATCCTTTGGCCGGAAGCTTTTTCGAATGCAGATACAATGTCCAGAACGCTATAACCCTTGCCAGTCCCCAGATTGTATGCTTCTACACCCTTCGCTTTCATTACTTTATTTAAAGCCTTCAAGTGACCCTTTGCAAGATCTACAACATGAATATAATCACGGACCCCTGTTCCATCTGACGTTGGGTAATCATTCCCAAAAACCTGAAGTTCATTTAATTTCCCTACAGCTACCTGTGTGATATAAGGCATTAAATTATTGGGAATACCGTTTGGATTCTCACCAATCCGCCCACTTTCATGTGCACCAATAGGGTTAAAATAACGTAAAAGTGCAATACTCCAGTCACTGTTAGAAACGTACAAATCACGAAGTATTTCTTCAATCATCAGCTTGGTCCGGCCATATGGGTTAGTTGCACTAAGAGGAGTACTTTCTGTAAGAGGAACCTGTTCGGCCATACCATAAACAGTAGCTGAGGAGCTAAATACAAGATTTTTTACTCCGTATTTTTCCATTACTTCACAAAGAATCAGCGTGCCGGTGATATTATTATGGTAATAATGCAATGGAATAGATACCGACTCACCAACAGCCTTTAATCCTGCAAAATGAATAACCGCTTCTATTTTATTTTCTTTGAAAACCTCTTCCAAATCATTGCGATTTAGCAGATTAACTTCATAAAACTTAAACTCTTTATTCGTTAACTCCTTTATCCTCTTTAAGGATTCAAGCTGGCTGTTCGAGAAATTATCAACAATAATTATTTCATTGCCTTCATTTAATAGTTCCACACATGTATGGCTGCCTATATATCCGGCACCACCCGTAATCAAAATTGCCATAAGAACCTCCATATTAAAAGACTAGCTAAAGTCGTTTCATTTTCTTTCATTTTAAATAATCATAGCAGTTAATGCAAAAGGATATCGGTAAAAATCCTCCATTTACCAATTAAAAGATTTTAGCATTCAAAAAAGGAAGGGATTCCTCAATCTCCAAAATAAACATTAATAAAAACTTATAGCCTGACTCCCGTACTGCTTCCAGCCGTTAATAAACTGGCTGAGCAGTCTTTTTTTGTTTTTCTGCCCATCAAGCGGATCGTTAAAATAGACATACCTGGAATCGTAGCCTGTCACCAGGACAGAATGTTCCTTCATGGTAATACGGACTGGTCCCTGGGCTGTATACCAGGTCCTCCAATATTGGTTGGGTACTGTGTTAAACCAGCTGGTATTGATAACCCAGACTGGATGTCCGGCAGAAACATAATTTAACACGCTTTCAAAGGACTGACCAGATAGATTGGCAATACGGCCGGGGAGGTAGCGATTTGCAAGTTCAGCAATTGGTTTATTGTATACCCCGAAGCCAGGCTTGCTGAATGTAAACATATTTCCTACAAAGCCGTAGTTTGGATTCCCAAAATAATACCTGCCATTTCTATAAATATATGGTGAAGGATCCTTCTTTACCGATGCTGCAAGAGCCATTTTATTGGTTTTGACCCCTGCAAAATTTAACATCATTGTTAAACTAGTAACCTCACAGCCTCGGGGAAGCTCAGGCAACTGCCTGATTAGCGGTGCTGAAAGAACAACTTTTCCCCCTCTAGGACGTCCGGAAACCACAACCCTGCTTTTAGGGCTTGTATTCGTACCTGAATCTACAGCATATAAATCAAAAATAGTCCCTCTAGCTTGCAATGGTAATCTCAAACCAAAGTTTCCCTTGCTATCAGCCTTTACTATTCCAAAGGTTTTACTATTCTTTAAGATATAAACGTTGGTACCAGCTTCCGTTCTTCCGGAGATCGAAAATGATTTATCTGTTACTGAAGAAACCATTGGCTTTGTGGGTGCAATTTTATCTAGCACAGTTAAATAAGCCGTTCCACTGCTTCTTCCCGCTCGGTCCACAATATAGATAGAAATCTTTGTTCCTTCCCTGAGCGGCTTTCCATTTTCAAACTTGTATTCAAAAATGCCGGTAGTCCCCGAGTTAATAAAGTGCTTGATATTATTATACGTTATGTACACATTACTATTGGGCTCTGCTTTCCCTGTCAGCAAGATATCCCGATTGGAAACAGGATTAACTGATGGTTTTCCCGGAGGTGCTGCGGCCTTAACATTTACATAAATTATGCTTTTTACAGAGTCCTTAGTCGAAATAACTTGAACAATAGATTGATATTTTAAATGGCTATCCGGTAAAAATTCAAAATTCCCAGTTTTATTATCCAGGCTCTTTAAAGTTAGTGGAATGCCATTAACATAAGCTTGAATATTCGAGTTAACTGAAATCTTCCCTTTTAAAATCTTACTTTTATCATTAATATCATATAAGAGAGTAGCAGGATCGTAATTAATAGTAAAAGATCGGTTTTGGGACTTCGGCCCTTTAAAATTAAGAACTAAAGCACCTGCAGAAATAGGAGTTTTAAATCTTACAGTAAATTTATTATTTACAACTTCTCCACTTCCCTGCAACAGTCCGCCCCTCATTATTTCAACCGTTCCATCCTCGGCAAATGTACCTGTTATTTGCTGTGAAGTAATGACAGTGTCTGTTAATGGAATTTCCATATTTGCTTTTGCTATAGAATTTTGATTTTCCCCTAAGAAAACCAGGAACAATAGACTAAGTATTAAAACCAATTTTTTCATTTTTATGTACCCCTCCCAATTACCTATTATATTGAAGAAAAAGGAAATCTACAATAACCGGGGAGGCATATGATCCAGTATTTTAAATCTATTATTACTAATAACCTCTTAAGAATTTATGTGTTCTTTTTAGATATTTTCTGTTAATCTATTGTTAATATTTTGTATTTTAAATAAATTTTAAGAGTTTTTTCTTCCTCTTAAATAATTGATTAATTCCAATTTGGAGGCTTTAGCCGATGAGAGCACAAAGAAGACAAAAGAAAAGATGGATTCGTATTTTTGGAATCTTGCTCCTCTGCCTAATTATTGGAGGCGCAGCTTACGCATATTCTGTATTTCATTCACTAAAAAAAACAGTAGAAACGATGAACCAGCCAGTTGAGCGGAAATCTCCTAAGAAGCGACCAGAACCACTAGCCCTATCAACGAAGCAGCCTTTTTCAGTTCTCATGCTTGGAGTAGATGAACGCAAAGGGGATAGGGGCCGTTCAGATACTATTATTGTATTAACAATAAATCCAAATAAACACTCAGTTAAAATGCTTAGCATTCCAAGGGATACACGTACAGAAATTGTAGGGAAAGGGACACAGGATAAGATAAACCATGCTTATGCATTTGGCGGAGTGCCAATGTCAATGGATACAATTGAAACCTTCCTTGACATCCCTATTGATTATTATATGAAAATTAATATGGAAGGTTTTAGAGATATAGTAGATGCCGTTGGTGGAGTAACTGTTAACAATGATTTGGACTTTACCGTAGGTAATTACCACTTTCCTAAGGGTCAAATTACTTTGAATGGTGATAAAGCTTTAAGCTTTACACGTATGAGGTATGAAGATCCAAGGGGAGACTTTGGCCGTCAGTTAAGACAGCGGGAAATTATTCAGGCGATTATTCATGAAGGAGCAAGTGTTTCTTCTTTAGCCAACTATAACCGCATTTTTGATGCGATTAGTAAAAACGTAAAAACGAATTTAACCTTTGATGAAATGGTAGATATTCAAAAAAATTATAAAGATGCAGGAAATAAGATCGAACAGATATCCATTAAGGAACAAGGTACCAATATAGACAAGATATACTATGGGCTCGTTTCAGATGAAGAAAAACAACGCATCCAAAGCGAGTTAAAAACACATTTAGAACTTAATTAGCAGAGAGCAGATTGGGTTATTCCCATCTGCTCTTTGTTCATTTAACATCTGAACTTTTTTCTTTTCGACATTGAAGAACACTGATGAGCCATGACTATAATTCAATTTAATCAAACGTTTGATTAACTATTTTTTGACAAAATAAATCAACATATTTTTTATTTCTTACTGTTATACTTAAAAGGTTTTACCGTCAGGAAGATAAAATCAAAATCTATTTGTATGAGCCTTAAATAAATTTTGATTTAACCATAGGCTCAACAGGAATGGAAGGTTAATTAATGATTATGTTTAGAAGCTATTAGGGCTCCTAAACACATTTGGACTTTTAATCCATGAATTCAGTAACTTCAATATCAGCGCAATTTGGACATTGAGGATTATCACTGATACTTGTTTTCTCAAGTTTAAATTCACGGCAGATAGGACAAGTGATATTGGTTGTTGATGTTTCAGGTTCAATAAGGATTTTCCAGCAGCACAAATCTTGTTCCATAGATAAGATCGCACGCAGTAAGGGTTTTGCTAATGTATTCAGAAAAAAAGACCCTAGTAAAGGGTCGAGCTAATGACTTTTTATCTTTCCGCAACGAACACAACGATCCGAGAAATAACTGTATTTATGGTGACCTTTTAAAAAGCAAATTAGGGCTTTAAACCACATATTTTCCACCATCCTTCAACATAATAATAAAGTAAAGAATTAACAAGTTAATTACATATACCTTAAATTTCTATTAAAGATTAGGGAGAATAAGAATGAATTGAACATGTAACCGTCTAGAACATAACAGAGGAAGAAAGAATAAAATTTAATAGAATAGCAATTCGTCCTTTCTTTAAAGTGAAAAAACATTTTTACTATCTTCCATATCGATTATCAAATGCTAATTAAGGCGGTATAAAAAACTATGAGTTTTTTTCTAGGGCTTATAATTGGTGGATTTTTTGGCGCAGTAACTATGGCTATTTTTACGGGAGGAGCATATGAGAAGGGATATAGAGATGGTAGAGGAAAATCAGATGATTGAGCTTTTGGAGCCGGTATCATCGAAGTGCAGAGTGAAGAATTACTAAGGGAATTTCGCCGGTTGAGAAAATAAATTCAAAAGCTACAGCGCCAGATAAAACCCCATTGAGAAGAAAAATTAACAGTAGCCATGTTGAAGTAGGTAAAGATTTATCTGACCATATAAGTGGATTTCACCCCCCAGATCTTCCTTGATTTGATTTATCAGAAAAAGGAATGGCTACACAATTTTCAACGTCAACCTTTAAAAACGGGCTTTGTATTACAATAAATTTTGAATATTGATTTACCCAATTGTTATATCATACAGATCATAATACTCATCAACATCCCTCTTTACCTAGCGAATAAAATATCATTTAGATTCATGTTCGTACCCTATTTACATACTTTTGGCACTATCAACCCGTCCATAAATGCAAACCGTTTTGTCCGACCAATTACAGGTCCATTTTCTCCATCCCCTCCCTAATCTATAACAATTTTTCCTTTTATTTATTTAATAATTTCGTGGTAATTATTTGGTATTTTTTTATGACTTTTTACCATATTCATGACTTTTGTTGTATAACGCAACAAAAGGATGGTGTTACATATGTGGTTAAAAAGTCTTCTCTGTTTGGTGAAAGGCCATCACAAATTCAGTTATTATACAAATCGTTGTATTTGATGAGGAAAATTAAGAGAAATCATTAGTAAAACCCCCAATCGGGTCTTTTTTTATCTTTTGTTGTACTGCTCGAACATTAATGGTTAGTTAGAACAATAGGCTAGGTAAAATTTTTGCTCCTTTTTTTGATTTACCCATTGACGTTCCTTGAGAAAAACCACCTGGACGAAATTTACCAGAAGCATGATCGTTACGAAGCTAAAACACTAATAAACCTTTTTAACTAAATTTTATTCCATTATTATCTAATTTATAGGTTATTATTACTATTGTAATGTGATAAATTTATAAAAGTGGCACTTTTAATTGAAGTAAGCCATGGATTTTATTTATCAAACCTTAGGGAGGTATCAGAAAATTTAAGAATATATCTTTTAACAACTTGATAATTAAATAATAATTTAAGAGGGAGTTAAGCACATGAAGCGAATCCTTGGATCAGTATTTTTTCTTTTTATTTCTATATTTTTCTTTAATAATGCAACGTTTGCTGCTAACACAAATATTTCATCTGGTGTTCCCATCCAGGGAAAAATGACATCTGGTAGTGACACTAATACATACACTTTTACTACGATAAAAAGTGGAGAGGTTTATATTACACTAGACCAAACCACTGGTGGCTTTTCTATGTATCTCTATGATACAAATGGAAATAATTTAGGTGGCGATTATTATAGCTCTAGTGGTAACAAGATTGTAATCAATAAAGATATTCAAGAAGGAACTTATTATGTCAAGGTTACTGCTTATGGCTGGAATAATATCTCAAGTGCAACCTACCAAGTTAAAGCAACATATGCTTCGTCAATTGTTCGAAATAATTCCACTTTTGAACCCAATGATACCGTTGAAACTAGTATTCCAATCAGTTCTGGTAAGTACTATAAATCAACAAGTGAAACGAATATAGATAGAGATGTTTATCAATTTACAACAAATAAAGATGGAGAGGTATATTTAACCTTAGATGAGACAGCTGCTGGTTTCTCTATGTACCTTTACGATTCCAATGGCAGTAATCTAGGAGGAGAATATTATTCTTCCAGCGGAAACAAAATTGTTATAGATAAAAAAGTCGAACAAGGAACTTATTATGTCAAAGTTACACCTTATGGATGGAATAGAACTTCAAGTGCGTCCTATCGAATAAAGGCAACATACTCATCACCAATTTTAAGGGATACCATTTCATTTGAGCCAAATGACACTATTGACACAAGTATGAAAGTTAATTCCGGGCAAATTTATAATTCAATCAGTGAATCAAGTATTGATAAGGATGTTTACCAATTTACAACAAATAATAATGGAGAAGTTTATATATCTCTTAATCATACAACTGGCGGATTCTCTATGTATTTATATGATGAAAATGGCGACAGGTTAGATGGAGATTATTATAGTTCAGCCGGAAATAATATTGTAATTAATAAAAATCTTACTCAAGGAACCTATTATATTAAAATCAATCCTTATGGCTGGAATGGGATTTCAAGTGCTTCCTATCAATTAAAGGCGACATATGCTTCATCTATTACCAGAAATGTCTCAACATTTGAACCCAATGAAACTAATCAAACAAGCATGACTGCAAATTCCGGACAAATATACACTTCAAGCAGCGATTCTTATATTGATCGAGATGTTTATCAATTTACGACCAATAAGGATGGAGAAGTTTATATAACCCTGGATAATACTACAGGTGGCTTTTCCATGTATCTCTACAATGAGAATGGAACTGTAATGGACAGTGATTATTATAGTTCCGGGGGAAACTCAATTGTATTTAATACAAATCTTATGAAAGGCACTTATTTTATCAAAATAACTCCCTACGGTTGGAATGGGATTTCAAGTGCCTCTTATCGTTTAAAGGCCACTTACGCAGCCAAAGTAAATAGAGATGCATCTAGCTTTGAGCCAAACGAAACGGTTGATACGGCTATGCAGCTCATATCAAAAACTTATTATAGTTCGAACAGTTATTCTAAAAATGATAGGGATGTTTACCGATTTACCACAAGTACGGATGGTTACGCTACGATCGTACTAGATAATACAACTGGCGGTTTCTCTGCATATCTCTTTGATAAAAATGGAAATAATTTAGGTGGCGATTATTATAGTTCCAGAGGCAATATAATTAAAATTGAACAACCTCTAACTAAGGGGACATATTATATTAAGGTAACACCTTATGGTTGGAGCGGAATAGCAAGTGCTACTTACCGTTTAAAAGCAACTTTTATAGATAAAACCCCGAGTGTGAATCCGATTTTTGACTATAGTACAAATATTACTGGCCATGCCGATTCTAATATTAGAGTTCTCGCCTTTGTGGGAAATAATAAGATCGGAGAAGCAGCCGCTAAAAATGGGGTTTATAGTATTAACATTTCAAAACCAAAGGCTGGAACAATAATTAATATTTTTACAATAGATGCAGATGAAAATAGAAGCATTAGCCAAATAGTAATGGTAAAAGATAATATTAAACCTGTTCTTCTTGGTGCATCAAGTAAAACCATTACCATTAACTCTGTATTTAATTCAAAAACAGGAGTAACAGCAAAAGATAATGTTGATGGAGATATAACAAAATCTATTATTGTAACCGGCACGGTTGATACAAAGAAAAAAGGGGTTTATACATTAACCTATAAAGTTACAGATAAGTCAAGAAATACAACAATAATTACTAGGAAGATAACAGTAATTGATAATTTAAAGCCTGTTATTTCTGGTGTCACAGCCAAAACAATTAATTACAAATCAGTATTTAACCCCTATACAGGAGTTTCTGCTAGAGATAACGCTGATGGTAATTTAACGAGTAAATTAAAAGTAACAGGGCTTGTAAATACAAAGAAAAAAGGCATATTCACATTAACATACACTGTGATTGATAAATCAGGTAATAAAACAGTGGTTATGAGAAAAATAACTGTTAGATAATTTTATAAATTAATAGCTAACTTTGAAATAAGCCTTTCGGAAAAATCATATGTTCCATACAAATGCCCGGGTATAATACCCGGGCATTTTTTGTTGAAACCAAAAAAGTATTCTTCCTCATTTATCCATTTGCATGGTAATATTATCATAGTTATTAACATACATAGGAGGCAAACATGAAAAACCTTAAAACTATTTTATTTGCACTGCTAGTCATTATTCTTCTCCTTCCCTCATTTCCTGGTAAATCTGAAGCCCACAGAGGGGCACTTGATAAGCTTGGTGGGCATTTTAATAATGCGGATTGTTCTTATTTGTTACACAGTCCTACTTCTTTGGCCAAGCAGGCGAAAAGTAAAACTGCGCTTCTTTCTATGATTAAAACTTATAGCAGTAACAGCTGTAAGAATAAACTTATAGTAAGTAAAATATTTGTTGAGGGCGGCTTAAACCTTTCAAGTGGTTCAGCTCCTGTGGTAACACCTAATAAGCCGGCAGCTCCAGCCTTAAACGCCAAATATTCAGTGACATTATTCAAATGTATTGACGGGGATACAGCTGATTTTAAAATTAATGGTAAAGTTACAAAGAGCCGATTCCTTTTTATTGATACACCAGAAAGCACTATTAAAAAAGAAAGATTCGGTAAAGAAGCAAGTAATTATACATGTAATCGATTAAGAGCAGCTAAGAAAATTACCCTAGAGCTAGATGGGAAAGACAAATATGATAAGTATGGACGGTTACTGGCATGGGTTTGGGTGGATGGAAAACTTCTTCAAGAGGACATTACTAAAGAAGGTTTAGTAAAAGGTTTTTACGATTACGGAACCTATAGATATGAAAATAGGATTCGTAATGATATGGCGTTTGCTAAGAAGTATCGAAAAGGAATGTATAAATAAGAGACAAAAAAGGATCCTTTTTATTGATAAGGATCCTTTTAATATTTCTTGAGTTTTTTTGTCATAAAAACCCCATCTTTTTATTTTAATTTATTTACTTTTAGCTAGACATATGGCATTTTTCCTCAACCGGAAAACCTTCCAGGAAGTTTTATCATTTACCCAATTATTATGGAACCTATGTAGTAAGAAAATTTAAACAGTAAAAAAAGATTGTACTTTTCCGGTACAATCTTTTTTAATACTAAGCTTAATTTTATCCACGATATACAATTGCGTTATTAATTGCATCGACCACTGAACCAATGAATTTCTTATCTTTTGACCAAAGTGCATCTTTTTCATTAGCATTAGAAGACAATCTAACTATGTATTTGGGTTTTTTCATAATAAATATCAAAATGGACAAAGCAATCAAAATTATCCCTGCTAAAGCAGACTGAGAAATTGTTATCAAACCAATTAATCCTAAAATTATTTCAAATTTTCTGCCCGGCTTTGATTCAAAAGTAGAAACTGAGGTGATATTTGCCGTTGCGTAAGTGGTACCGTTTAAGTTCATCCTAGTATTAGATATGAAGACATTTTGATCTTGAAAGAAAACTTCTTCCTGTAAAGCTGCTCCCATGTTATCCCCCTATTAATTTGGGTAATTATACCCTTTTTATACTAATATTATAACATTAATGAAAAATTTGTCAGTAAATATCGAAACTTTTTACCTATAATTTAGAAAATCCTACTATATTGCTATTCTTGAATATTCAGTCTTATTACATAGGATAGCCCTTTTCATAAAAATTAACTACATATTATAATTCCTTTACTTAATAGAATTTAATTATAAGACTGAATCATTCGTAGTTTTATACCATTTTTCTCTAAGAAAGAAATGAGATACTTCCCCTTATAAATATTCTATTTAAGCAAAAAAAGAGAAATCCTGCACCAGTACCTGTTATATCGTTGCACAGTCTAAACAGTAGGGGATTTCTTAAAAGCCACCACCATAAAAAAGAAATTACGCATTAGAGCCATTGGTTGAAAGAAAAGAGCTTTGGCAGAAAATCCTTAGTCTTCTGCCAAAGCTCTTATTAGACAACCCAACTTATATATATTTTCCTTTACTCTTTCGGAAATCCTATTTCCAAACGACTGCTTTCCGCCATGTTCGGATGAATGATACTAATGTATACCCTGCCAGCGCTTTTTCCTAGTTGACGAACGGACATTGTGGTAGTTGAACCTCCTGCCTTTGCTGATGTCCATAAAGTTGCACCTGTTTTTGCTTTATAAACCTTTATTACATCACCTTTTGCTATACCATTTACTGTTACTGTATCAGCTTTAGTTTTATTATTTTTAATCACAACTTGAGAAACAGTCAAAGCATTCGATGGATAAATCATTTCTTTCCCAAATCCAACTTCCAATCGGCTGCTTTCTGAACTGTTTGCTCGAATGATACTTACATATACTTTACCAGGATTTTTTCCCAGTTGACGAATGGACATTGTAGCAGTTGAACCTGCTGCCTTTGTTGAAGTCCACAAAGCCCCGCCTGTTTTGGCTTTATAGACCTTTATCACATCGCCTTTTGCTATACCTTTTACTGTTACTGTATCTGCTATATTTTTATTATTTTTGATCGTAACTTGAGAAATAATTAAAGCTTTCGATTGAGGGATAACTTCTTTGCCATATCCCACTTCCACACGATTACTTTCTAAACTGTTTGCTCGAGTGATACTTATATATACTTTACCCGGATTTTTTCCAAGTTCACGAATGGACATTGCAGAAGTTGAACCTGCTGCCTTTGTGGTTGTCCATAAAGCCCCACCTGTTTTTGCTTTATAAACCTTTATTACATCGCCTTTTTCTATACCTTTTACTGTTACTGTATCTGCTAAATTTTTATAGTTTTTGATTTCAATTTGAGAAAAAGTTAAAGCTTTCGATTGAGGGATTACCTCTTTACCATATCCCACTTCCACACGATTACTTTCTGCATTGTTTGCACGAATGACACTAATATAAACTTTACCAGCATTTTTTCCAAGCTGATTGATGGACATTGAAACTGTCGGACCTGTCACTTGAGATGTCGCCCACAAATCTCCACCTGTATTTGCTTTATAAACTTTTACAACATCACCTTTTGCTAACCCTTTTACAGTAATTGTATCAGCATTATTATAACTGTTTACAATTAAAACTTGAGAAGCAGCCAATGGTTGGGATGCCGGATATATATATGAAGCCATAATTGAATAAAGAACACTGGTCCTTTTATCAAGAGTGGCTAAAAACTGCTCTTCTGATGCATTTTCATCAAGAAAGCTGGAATAATTAATCTTCCCGGCATTTACTGGTCCATTAATATTCCATGTTTCACTATCCATTTTCAAGCGGACACCAATAACATCCAAGCCAAGCTCGGCTGGGATTGATGCGATATTTAAATCAGATGATGATTTTCTTTCAAAAAGGTTCTTATCCACAAATAAGTCCGTTTTAAAATAGTTTTTTGTGCTTAAAAGATTCATTTTTTGAAGTTCAGGTAGCATTTGATTTAATTCTGTTTTAAACTCCTGCAGACCACTTTTGAATTCATCCGCTGTAATATCTTCACTATCGCCTGTTGTCTTATTTAATTCATTTATAGCAGTCACCATTTGTGAAACAGATGTTGTATCTTTTAATAAATTATCCATAAAAGCCGTAAGAAGCTGCGGAACCTCGGAAGCATCCATTTCGGCATGTACACTATATCCAGAAATACTCGTTCCGTGAACCTTTTCTGTTTTTAATCCTACCGAAAGATGTTTTGGATTTGGCAGGTTTTTTACAGTAGGTTCAAGAAGTTTTGTTTGAATATCCTGGATTAACTTTGTATCTGTTGAGTTGTTCTCAGTCACTGGAATCTTGATTGGCTTTATTGCATGATCTAACAATAGAACCATTTCTTTTTGGTCCACATATAACTGAAAAGGTATGTTTCCTTGTTGAAGGATGACATTGCCAGAAAGTGAAGCTGTGCTGCTATTTTTTAAATTTGCTTGAATCTCAAGTTTTGCATGATTTAGCAGATCAAGTACCTTTAATAAATCCCTATCTTGTACATTAGCTCTATTGTAGGATAAATCTATGGAGGTTGTAACTTTACTTTCAGAGGAAGTGATTTTTGAACTATTCATAACCATTTTATTAAAATCAACATTATTGATTGTTTGACACCCGGTAAGAAATAACATAGATGCAATGAACACAAGAATAAGCTTTTTAATCATTGAATTGCCTCCAATATGGTCTTTTAATTGGTAAAGCTTAAATGTTGATGTACTAAAGCAATGCTGCAACTAGTTCTATTATTTTTGAAAACTATTGGAACTCCCCCTTAGTTGAAAATAAAAGCTATGACTCTTCTTATGTATAAAACTCACCACTTCCTCATCTAATATCACCATATAATGGGTTGAATCGGTGATTATTTTCCTACACCCTGTTAAAAAAGTAGTTTGATTTATCTAAACATTAAACAATGCTATGCAAGACATAAAGCCAAAATGTAGCTATTATTGTCTCCTAGATACGTGATCCTCAACACTCATTTCCTCACCTTCTTCGTTTTCATACCAAATTTATCCGTGCTAAGCTTCAAGATTTTTCTAATTAAATAAGAACCTTATATTTGAGAAACTAATAAGAATCCGCGTTAAATAGAGTCTCTTCAATGCTAAACCCTGCAGGTTAAATTACTTCTCAGCTTATGATTTCTGCAAACGAAAAGGAAACTAACTGCTTCTGAAAAAGAGCCCCGTTAAGTTTTAAAAGGGATAATGGCGGAGCCAATAAAGATAATGTAAAATTAAGTGAAATAGTATTATTAGGAAGAGGAGGGAGAATATGAAGTATATAACTGGAGAAAAAAGATCAATTTTCAGGCGAATCATATGTTGTTTTTTGCTTATTTTTTTTGGTGGATGTATTCCATTAAATCAAATGCAAGTTAATGCAAGTGCTGTATCCCTTGAAACATTACCAGAAAGTGCAATGTATCATACAGAACAGCAAATTTCAGGCTATAAAAATGTTGAGAAAACTGGATATAGAGAAGTCGAAAAAACTGGATATAAAGAGGTAGAAGTTGAAAAAGTTGGTTCAAGAGAAGTAACGAAGTATAAAAGTGAGCAAGTTGCCAAACAAGTACCCTATTCTGTAGATGTTCCAATATTTAATTGGGTTGTAACTGAGTATTATGCAAAAAAAGGTACAGTTATATATAGGGCTCCTAAAATAAACATGGGATATGATATAGAAGTTAGAACTAATAATAAATGGTATACTTCCGCAACAACTGACTCAGAAATTAAACTAACAAAAATTAATGAGGATTGGGGTCAAGCAAACAACGTATTATACACTACATATGCTGATGTACCTACCTTTAAATATTATTCTTCAACAAAGCAAAGCACACAGGTGTATTTAAGTCCAAATATTAGCAAGAAATTAACTGCGACCAACTCAAATGGTAAAAAATATAATGTCTTAATTTCTTCAAATAAAAATGTAACAAAATATAATGCTTATTGGTATAAAGCGAATATTTCTTATCTGGATTACCGAAAAGTTAAATACAAATGGCAAAAGGTAATAAAAAATGCAACAATTTATATTCCATTAAAGGATGTGAAGACAACTGGTAGTAAGTTATATGTTTGGACGAAGCAAACTAAAAAGGTAAATGGTTATTTCTATTTAAATACAGGCGAAATTAGAAAGACAAGTGAGTGGAAGAAGGTTGCTACAAATAAAGAAACTAGATTTAAAACTGGAACTGAAACAGTACAGGTTCCCTATACAGAAACAGAGCAATATACGTACAAAGAGATTGAAAGACAACCTTATCAATACAAAGTTTCAGAACCTTATACTTACATTGATAAAGAGCCTATTTATAAAACTATAAAAGCGGAGAACACCTCACAAGAGAAATATAAAGCTATTATTAATTATTATTGGCAATATAGGTTAACTGAAACTGAACTTTTCCAATTGCTTAATCAAGTTGGTTTAGAATATGACGTTTTATACGGGTATGATAAATCAAGAATTGTATACGGGGTTGTGACGGTAAATGGGACTACAAGTTCATATAGTTTCACTCCAAACACTCGTGTAAAATTGATTGTTTTTAAAGATTCTACCGCAGTTAATCTATCATACTTATTCACTGTTTTTGGAAAAAACTATGACGATATCAAAATTAATTCAGGAAGTTATACAACAGAATAGGATTTTATAAATATAAGATTGTCTTTGAGACAGTCTTATATTTGGGATGAAAGACATGCTTAGCAAAACAAAGGCCTAATAATAAATTTCCCTTTAGCAAATAGTAAAGCTAAAGCAAAAGACTAGAAAAAGAGATTCACCCCTCTATTAGTTTTTTAAAAAAATAAAATAGTGCAAAGAAAAACCTATTCCCCTAGTGGATTCTTGTTATTCGCATTTGCCATTTCTGCTAGCATCAACAAAAAGAGTTTAATTAGAACAAGCAAGAATTTTTTCATATAACACCTCATTTACCAAATTTAACTAACATTAGTAACTACTTAGGTCAGTTAAAAGAAAACTGACCTCGATAGACTAACACAATGGAATCAAGCAGACTCCTGCC